>DUIO01000233.1 GCA_013330315.1 Methanosarcina sp.
GTTTTGTCAAAAACAATGGTATCAAGTTTATGTGCTCTTTCAAGGGCTTCTCCTCCTTTAATAAGAATTCCGTTTTCCGCCCCTTTGCCTGTGCCGACCATTATGGCTGCAGGGGTTGCAAGCCCGACTGCACACGGGCAGGAGATAACAAGAACAGTGATAGCTATAAGCAGGGAAAAGAGGAAAGGGCTGGTGCCCCTGAGAGCTTCGGACTCTCCTACCCCATAGAACCAGTAACCAAAGAAAAACCAGAAGAAAAAAGCCAGAAGAGCAATTATATGTACGGTTACGATGAAGTTTCCGGCAAAGACATCTGCAATCCTCTGGATAGGAGCCTTGGTTGTCTGAGCTGCTTCAACAAGCTTTATTATCTGAGCAAGGGCGGTATCTGCTCCCACCTTTGTAGCCCGAAACCGAAAAGATCCAGTCCTGTTAATGGTAGCCCCAATAACAGTATCTCCTTCGCCTTTTTCAACCGGGATGCTCTCTCCTGTGATCATGGACTCGTCCACTGCAGAGCTGCCTTCAACCACAACCCCGTCAACAGGTATTTTTTCACCAGGACGGACCACAACGATATCTCCGACTACTACCTCCTCTACAGGAACCTCTTTCTCCACACCGCCCACAAGGATCCTGGATGTCTTAGCCCTTAACCCCATCAATTTTCGGATGGCTTCAGAGGTTCTACCCCGAGCCCTGGCTTCAAGGTACCTCCCGAATACGATAAAAAGTATCAGAAGGGCTACGGTCTCGTAATACAGGATATCATATCCCGGACCAAGGTCAAGAAAAGTTGCTGCTACACTGACAAGATAAGCTGACCCTGTACCTGCAGCAATGAGCAGGTTCATGTCGGTTACTCCGTGCTTGAAACCTTTAACGGTCCCGACAAAGAACTGTCTCCCCGGGAAAAGGAGAATAAGAGTGGTCATTATAAAGAGTACGATTGGATCGGAAAGGATTGGAGGCACAATTGATGCCAGGGAAGGAAACATCATGCTCATGTTTCCCACAGCTACCGGAACTCCCAGAATGAAAGAAATAATCAGGTTGTTTCTCTGCCTGCGGATCTCCGCGTTTCTGGAGATCTGTTCTCTATCTTCATATTCTATAGTCTCGGCCTGGACCGAAGCCCCGTAACCTATTCTCTGGATTGCGGCGATAATTTCCCTGACGGAAATGCGGGCAGAATCAAATTCTACAACGGCTTTTTCAAGCGGGAGATTTACTGAAGTCGAGATCACGCCTTCGGTTTTATTGAGTATCTTCTCAATATTTGCAGCACAGGATGCACAGCTCATTCCCTGGATATTCAGGGTTACTTTATCTTTTTCAACTCTGTACCCTATGGATTCGATAGCCTCTCCAATTTCCTGAGGAGAAATCACGGAAGGGTCGAAACTTACCTGCGCCCTGCCAAGTTCCAGGTTAACAACTGCGGAGTCCACACCTTCTTTATTCTTCAGAACCTTCTCAATATTAAGGGCACATGCCGAACAGGTCATTCCGGAAACTCCGAGAGTGATTTCCTTTAGCCCCGCTTCCCCGGTTGAGATTCGAGAAGCCTCTTTTTCTGCAGCTATGCATGCTTCGGTAAGAGGGCATGCTTGAGGAATCTTTTCCGCTTCTTCTTCCACTGTTTCCAGGGATTTATCGTCTTCAGATTCCGAAACCTGACCTGTTTCCATCCGGCTTATCTTTAACTGGACCGTTTTCTCATCTTCCGGAGCAGGCTCGAAAGATCCGGCCCGAACCTCTCCTTTATCCCCTTCAGTTCCCCCTTCGCGCTCTGTAGAATATCCAGCCTTCCTGACAGCTTCTTTGATATCTTCAAGACTCAATTTTTCAGGGTCAAAACTAACAGTTGCATTTTCGGCTTCAAGATTAACATCTACAGATTCCACACCATCGAGGGAAGAAATAGCATCCGCTACTCTTTTGTGGCAGTGACCACAGGTCATGCCGTAAACTTCTATTGAAACTTCCATCGGATATGCCGCCTATCCAGATTTTTTCAGAGTGCACGCAGCTTAAAAAGCATTTACGGGCTCTCGGATATTTTTGTAACCTGCTTCAAGCAGAGTCATCTTTATGACGTGTGCATCGGTTATCCTGCTGTCATATGTCACATTAACTGTCCTCTCAGGGACATTTACGTTCACACGGGAAACCCCGTTAATAGAGGTAATGAGTCTGGTAACCGTATCTTTGCAGTACCTGCAAATCATATCGTCCACTACAAATGTTGTCTCCCCGATATCTTCACCCCCGCATCATCAGCTGCTACTCAAACAGGGCTTGACCCATATTAAAAAATTTGTGCCTTTTACTATATAATAAATTGCTCAAGCCCGTAAATAAAACCTTTTGAGGCTGATGATAGCTTAATCAAACACATTATTTTATTTCAGACTGGTTCGTAGCCGGTTTCCCTCACTGCAGCCTTTATTTTCTCAACGTCAGTCTTCCCTTCATCGAATTCAACAACAGCCTGTTTGTCCTCAAGGCTTACATCTACTTTCTTTACTCCCTCTATACCTTCTATTGCTTTTTTAACTCTCATAACGCAGTGCCCGCAAGACATGCCTTCGACTTTTATAGTTTCCTGAGTAATTGTTTCAACCTCCATTAATTTTACAGATCGATTTAGCATAATAAGTTTATGGATTACTGCACGATTAAACAGATATATGTCCGGTCTGCTGCATAATCCTTTGTGCCCTCAAGCCAAATAGGCAGGAAGAAGTCACCCTTTCATGCAGGCCTTAGCGAATGGAAAAAGTAGGAGTTGGAAAAACAAAAGCCTACTTTTAAAGTGGCTCACAACCCGTTTCCTTTATCGCATTCTTGATTATTTCTACGTCGGTATTTCCTTCGTTGAATTAACAACAGCCTGTTTATTCTCATGGCTTACAGCTATTCTCTATATGCCCTGCATATCTTCAATTGCCTTTTTGACTCTCATTATACAGTGCACGCGAAACGCCCTTCAGCCCTTATATTTCTGAATAATCCTTTCAATTTTCAGAATGATAACCCAAAATGATAATCCAGAATAACTTGTCTAATCAACTTTATAAGAATGATCTCCAGAATAATCCCTTAGAAATTCTGTTAAAGCAATTTTCGGAGCCATTTCAACAGATGGTTCGTTTATAGAGAACTAAATAGAAAGTCATCACCTGGAAAAATTAATAGGGGAACACGTCCCCAATGATTTTTATTGGAAGTTAGCCTGTCGGGTTTAACATCCGTGTTCATATTCTCCCAAAAACTGTACCATCATTGTATTGTTCATCATTCCCTTTGTCATATTTTCTCCAGCCATGCATTCATATGCATGCATCATATGGTCCATCATCTGTTCCATCATTTTCATCTCAGACTCATTGGCTTCCATGCCGTATTCATTCATGTGAAGCTCATGCATATCCATAGCTTTTTTCAGCCAGATCTTCGCACAGTCCATTCTGACCTTATCTGTCACATCCATGGATGCGTCCTTTCCCAGAACACATATATGTGCCTGCATAATCTGCTCCATCATTTCCATCTGGGATTCATCGGTTGCAGTGCTGGGGTCCTTGAGATGCATTTCATGCAACTTTATAGCCTGCTCCAGCCAGAAGTCAGCACATTTTAGCCTTGCGTGGGCTTCACAGACAAAATCTTCTGAGTCGTTGTATGTTGTTTTGTTATCCACCATTTCCATGGTTACGTTTTCACCTTTGATGCATTCGTGAGCATGAATCATGTAGTCCATCAGTTCCATCTGGGACTCATTGGTTGCAGTGCTGGGGTCCTCCATGTGAAGCTGGTGCAGCTGTATTGCCTTTTCGAGCCAGAAATAGGTACAATTCAACCTGGCCTGACTTGTACTTGCATTTTGATCCATAAGCATGCAGCAGCTTTCATTTGCCATATCACTCATCATATAGCACATCATAGTCCTGTTGTCCTGGCAATCTCCCATGCTCGACTGCATCATCATACATGTTTGATTGTCAGGACATTTACATATGGTATCCCCCGCAGCGGGTCCTATCAGTGCGATTGTAATAATTCCCAATGCCAGCAGAAGTACTGACTTTATCATTCCATTTCTGATCATTCTATTCCCCCCGTTATTCACCGATATGGTAATTTATATTCGGCCTGTATTTATTTAATTCAGCAACATAAAAATCTTATTATAATAAAAACTATGTTTCGNNAATAAAAATATAAAAAACACTTAAAGGCTCCGATCAGAGATATCCTAAGCCCTGGAAACCAAAACTAAAAGAAAGGCACAGGAAAAATAAAGGCATAGGAAATTGACAGAACCATGTCTAAAACAAATAATCAGGCCCAAAACAAATAACCGGGTATAAAAAAAGCGAAAATATAGTTCACATGATTTTTCTGATCTGATCACGCTGGATTTCATCCTCACAGCCTTTCAGTCCCTGCTCAATCTATTTTTCTGCTTCTCCGTGTTTATGGTTTCCATTACCGTATCCGCAATGTCCTCCCTGTTCTCCGTGCTCTTCATGTTTTCCATATCTTCCGCGCAAAAAAAAGTAAAGTAAAATGTAAGCAAAGACGGATATATAGCTTGATATACTTGAGATACACAACGGCTAACGGCTTTCCCGCCTTAGAATTAAATTCATTTCAAATTTACCGGCAATGGTACTCCAGAAAGATAAAAGGTTAAGCTTTATTTCTGTAAAGAGCTATTGATTCTTCTCATAATCATGGTTTTTGGGGGAAAAATTATGGAAGAAAAATTAACTGATGAAGAGAGAAAATATTATGTACTTGTAAGAAAGGCATTTGCTATCCTGGCTCCATATTATGATGTCGTTGCCATACCTTTTTCCGGTGTAAGGGATAAAGTGGTGAATATTACAAATGCCAAAAAAGGTTCCAAAATACTGGATGTTGCTACAGGAACGGGGCAACAGGCTTTTGCATTCGCGAAAAAAGGTTATGAAGTTATAGGAATTGACCTCTCTGACGCTATGCTTGATGTGGCTAGAAAGAAAAACAAATTTGGAAATGCGAAATTTGAAGTTGCTGATGCAACAAATTTACCGTTTGAGGACGATAGTTTTGACGTATCTACCATATCATTTGCTTTGCATGATATGCCTCTGACTATAAGGGAAAAAATATTAAAAGAGATAGTAAGGGTAACCAGGCCACAGGGAACCATAGTAGTTGCTGATTATAACTTGCCTGAAAATAAAATCAGTAAATTTTTAATTTATCATTTTGTCTCCCTTTATGAAGCAGAATATTATAAAACTTTCATTAAATCCGACCTCGAAACACTACTTCACAAAAACAGGATTAAGGTAATAGATAAAGATACAGTGATGCTAGGAGCTGGGAGGATATTAAAAGGGATAAATAACAAGCTATAATAGATTCAGGAATTTGGGATATTTAGCAAGTTATAATAGGTTTAGCAAGCTATAATAACTGAAATATTCGAAAATTTATTTTTTCAAAAAAGGATTAAGAGCAATTGAAATAATATTATGAAATTTAATATTGAGCCTATCCTAAAACTATAATATTTCTTACATCAATAAGAATTTCAGGACAATTTTCATGGTCAAAAATCCTGTTTTATATTGGGAATTCGAAATTCGGAAAATCAATTTTGAGTTTTGGGATCAGCTCCATGATTCTTCTGTGCCTTATAAAGCACACTCCAGGACGAAGAGAGAAGATATAGCCCCCCCAGGATCAGAACGTAGCTGAAAATATGAATCAGGCTAATGTGAGGATCCCCTGTCATGCCCAGAAGGTCGCTCCAGAGATGCCCGGAATTGTGAGAGTAAATGTCTAGCCCCGAGTAGCGGTCCGTAAGCCAGCCTGATAACAGGTAAATGGTGAGAGGGAAACCGTACATTTCGGTAAACAGTGCAACTATAAATGCTGCAAATCCTCCAGGAGAGCGCCAGTCTCGCGATGTTTTAGGTTGTGTAAAGCTTAGGGGGAAGACGATAAAAATCAAAGAGTTAATTATATCCAGAGGCCATATGCCTGAATGTTACTCATCTGATCTTCCCTCGCTGTGTTCATAATGACTGTTTTCATGCTG
Source organism: Methanosarcina sp. (assembly GCA_013330315.1). Lineage (GTDB taxonomy): Archaea > Halobacteriota > Methanosarcinia > Methanosarcinales > Methanosarcinaceae > Methanosarcina > Methanosarcina sp8098u. The sequence goes on from DUIO01000233.1 coordinate 6,101, forward strand.
ACCTGTATCGTCATACCTTCCAGTACCCTGTTCAACCCCTTTTTCTGCTTCACCATGCTTATGTTTCCTGCTGTCATGCCCACTATGCCCGCAGTGTCCTCCCTGTTTTTCCTGTTCTTCGTGCTTTCCATGCCTCCCACACATGAAAAAGTGAAGCAGGACATAAGCAAAGAAGAACATGTAGCTGGAATATGCCAGAAGGTGAGCTTTATGCTCTGTCAGCAGATAGAATGCAATAGTGGCTAAAATGAAAACTACCATTGCTTTTATAGTAAAATTATTAAAATTGATATTTACTCCTTTCATTCGGAAATCCCTCTTTTAAATAGATAGACTGATTAATTAATTAACATAATAAGCAAAAGAGTTTCCAAAAATTTAATAATTGTTTTGTAAGTGCGAATATGTCTGCCCTATAGATTTGATTAATAAGCATTTCCAGGGATTTTTTTCAATCCCCAGAGAAGATTTATTTTTTTAATAATTGTTATATATAAAATATAAAAAATAAATATAAAAATATGCTCATAGCGGCAAAAATTACACGTTCATACCGGAAAAAGTATTGTTGAGCCTTAACTTTATTATAATTATTAGAACATAACTTTATGATACTATTCCAAATAAACCCCAAATATCGCGAATTCTCTTTCAGCTTCTTATCCAGAAAAGATAATGCCGTAGTGGAATCAATATACTAAGAATATGCTTGCTTATGAGGAAATTATTCTTATAGCTCTACTCACACTGTTAGCAAGCCTGATCGGGACTCTGGCCGGATTTGGGATATCAACAATTATGGTACCTGTTCTCCTCATGATATTTCCTCTGCCTCAAACCCTTCTTTTTGTGGGCATAATTCACTGGTTTAATGATATCTGGAAAATGCTCTTATTTCGAAAAGGCATAAAATGGAAACTTTTTCTCGCCTTTGGCCTGCCTGGAATCTTCACAGGTTTCATAGGGTCATCTTTATCCTTGAGAATTTCACAGGAACTCCTTTCAAGGGCTTTAGGAATATTCCTTATAGCTTATGTTCTTTTTATTACTGTCAACCGGAAGTTCAAGCTTAGCCAGAAGTTATCAGTTGCAGTATCCGGCGGAGCTCTTACAGGACTTTTTGCAGGCATTTTCGGCATAGGAGGAGAGATAAATGCGGTGGCGCTGAGCGCTTTTAATCTTGAGAAAGCTGTTTATATCTCAACTGCAGGTGCCATATCTTTTATGATCGATTCAACAAGGATAGCGACCTATATTGCAGGGGGCATAAGGCTTGACCCTTCCATTTTGTCGGGTTTTCCAGTCTTTATACCCGTATCTTTAATCGGAGCAATGATTGGCAGGAAAGGAATAGAGAGAATACCTCAGGAAAAATTCAGGAATTTTGTGGCAGTTTTTATACTTTTATTCGGCATGAAACTGCTGGTATTCCCATAACTGGATGTTATTTTATTCAATAACAGATTGAAGAGAAATACATTAGTAGCTTTCCTGAACAATAAATTGTAAAAGAACTATTCAGTCTTTTTAATGGCATTTGATCCTTATTAAATAGTTTTGCGATAAATAAAAATGTATGCGTGAAAATTGGTTCAAAATAGCTCTGACAGCCCTTCTTCTGGCTGACGCGAGTGTCAGGTTATATTATCTAAAGGGCCGGAGAAAGTTCGAAAGAGTAGCAGTAAAACATGAAAAAAGAGAGAATTTCTTCTATCGCCTGGTTGGAATGGGTCTTATTCCCATATCCTACTACTTGCTCACCCCAAGAATAGATGCTTTTCGCCTGCCTTTCCCTGCCTGGCTTCGCTGGTCAGGAGCAGCAATAATCTTTGCGGGCGATCTTCTCTTCATCTGGTCTCATAGAGCTTTAGATAAAAACTGGTCGCCTCTTCTGGAGATACGAAAAGGGCATACTCTGGTAACTGAGGGTCCTTACAGATTCATCAGACATCCCATGTATGCAGCCATTTTCCTGATAGGGACTGGGATATTATTTCTCTCTGCCAACTGGACAGTGGCCTCATCTTATATGCTGCCGGTAATTTTTATGTACTTGATCCGGGTTTCCGATGAAGAAGAGATGATGGTAGAACAGTTCGGAGATGAATACCGGAAATATATGAAGAGTACGGGACGTCTGTTGCCAAAACTGAATATAAAGTTTAATCCGGTGCATGACCGTTAAACTTTATTATTCGCAGCAATCTATAATAGAAGTAAATCAGCAGCTATTTTATGTGCAGAATTCAGATCGGCGGAAATCCCTGTGACCTTTCCGATCCAAGCTCACACCCGAGCTCACATCTTCACCGGAATAAAAATCGTGGCAAGAGGAACCATTTTCGGAATAATTTGGATTTACATATTCGGCACCATCCAGATATGTGGCAGCGAACCTCTTCATCAACTCAAAGCTATAATTCTTATCATCCGAAGCAGCTGCATTGACAACCGCTGTCCCGAAAAAACCTATCAAGACCAGTACCATGAGACCTGCAGTTATTGCTTTTTTCATTTTTTACACCTTCATCAGGATATTGATTTGTTTACATTAAGTGTAAAACAAATATAAGTCTTATGATTAAAAGCTTTCAGATTTGTTCATTTCATTATCAGCCTTTTTATATCCGGAGCAGAACGGGACTGAATCTGTACTCACTCAATGAAAAGCCGGGGTTTGACATCAAAACATAGCAAATTATGCTCAAACTGTGTTACATATGCTAGAAGAAAATTCAGTTAAGCGGGCCAGAGTTTTGAGAATAAGAATAGTATTTGAAGATAATATTTGAGGATACTATTTGTATAGATAGATTACATCTGTTTCTATAAGAAAAACAAGAAAGTAAAAGCAGTAAAATATAAGGACCATATGGATGAAAATTTAGCCTGCGTGTGCTTATTTTTACAGACAAACCAATAGCCCGGAGACTGTAATAATATTATTTGACCTGAAGGTTTTAAGAATCCAATTCATAAAGTATGGTATCCGGCATCCCGGATTGCATCCTTTATTTTTTCAATGTCCGTCCTTGCCTCTTCAAAATCTACAACTGCTTCTTTTTTTTCCAGGCTTACATCCACTTCTACCACTCCCTTAACGGAAGCAATAGCTCTTCCCACTCTAATAACACAGTGATTGCATTCCATACCTTCAATTCTTATAGTTTCCTGTACCAGAGAAAATGCCCCCTTCTCTCTCCCTGCTAATAGATTCTATATTCCAATTGATTCTGAGTCCTCATTCACCTTATTTTGTAGAATTCCATAAAATCAACATGCTGAATGTAAATAATGAAAGAGTACTGTGAATAGGAATTAGCCTATGAAGGTGAATGAGTATTACAAATATTATCTTCTGTACAGTATCAAATATTATTCTTTGTAATGTCAAATATTATTCTGTACAGTATCAAATATTATTCTGTACAATATCAAACACTATTCTGTACAGTATTATTTTAGATTCCGGATTATTAGAGCTTTTGTATCAAGAATTTTTTAGAATTTTTGCAGAGACCTCGCAAAAACCTCATTTTTATTCCACCCAGCCTATGATTTCGTTTTATATTCATTTTCCAGTTTATCTTCCATGGAGTGAAACAATAAGAGCTATAAGAATCGCTCCCACGAACCCGACCAGCCCGAGCCAGGAAAAGACATTTCCATTTAGCAATATAAAAGTTGAGACAACTAGAAGGATAGCAAGGAAAAATTCTTTTGAAAAGAAGCTGCGCTTATTGTCTCTTTGTTTTGATTCAAGGAATCTGTCCCCCATGTTTTCCATTTTGTCGGCAACTTCTCTGATTGCAGCCCTAAGTTCGGCTTTTTCGTCCACAGGCTCGGCAGAAAACTCAATATGCAGAGCAGTCCCCTGTGAAGTATTGAGTTTCTTGTAGGCATCCATAAGGACGGGGATTGCAATGCTTTTAATATTGTACCTCGGGTCAAGTTCAAGACAAACTCCTTCAATGAGCAGGATAGCCCTCTGCAGAGTTGAAAACTCCCCCGGAAGCCGGATATCGTATTTCAGGCCCAGTTTTGCATAATTGTCGCTCTGCCTGCCTTCAAGCCCATAGTTCTGGTTTGCAATCAATTCGTCCATATCTTTCCTGAGCCTGCGGACATCTACATTTCTTTCATCCGCACCCCCGATCCTCAGGAAACTCCCGGTTGCCCCTTCCACGTCCCTGTTATTGATAGCGTAATAAAACTCAAGCATGTTCTTTTTGAGCTCGTCATCTATGCTACCGACAGCCCCGAAATCAATGAAAGCAATGGTATCGTTCTCCTCAACCAGCATATTACCACCGTGAGGATCTGCGTGATAAAAACCGTCGATATAAACCTGTTTCAGGTAACTTTTAGTGATTGTGCGAGTATACTCAGACTTTTTGCTTTGTGGTACCGGCATATTAATTATGTCTTTAATCTGGGTACCCTGGATGAATTCCATTGTAAGGACATTGGCTGAACAGTATTCGGGATAAATTTTAGGTACGGCAACATTTTTGACATTCTTGAAGTTATCTTCAAAACGCCTCATATTAACGGCTTCAATCCTGAGGTCAACCTCCCGTGTCAGCATTTCCCGGATTTCCATCAGGAAAGCATCGATATCAAAATTCCTTCCCACTCCAAGGAATTTTCTCATGATGGGTTTGAAATCATCAAGGATCGAAAGATCGATATTTATAATGTCGATAAGATTCGGACGGAGGATCTTTACAGCCACGGGTTTGCCTTCAATGATACCTTTATAGACCTGCGCAATAGAGCCACAAGCGATTGGGTCAGGGTCAAAGCTATCAAAAATATTAATGAAAGCTTTAGCCCTCCTCTCCCTTGAAGCCTTCAGTTCTTCTTCGCTTTTTTTCCTGTTCCTTTCTTCACGCGTCTGGTACTCGCATACGCAGGCAAGGTCAAGGGATTCAGCCATCTCTTCAAAAGGCATAGGCTTAACTTTGTCCTGCAAATTTGCCATTTCAATAACATAGGGCTGGGGCACAAGGTCAGGCCGTTTGCTCATGGTTTGCCCCATTTTGATAAAAGTAGGACCAAGCTCTTCAAAAGCCTGCCTGAGTTTTACAGCTGTCTCCCTGTTTTCAAGATCAAAAGTACACGTGCAATCAGAGTTGGAAATATAGTCTGTACGCAGGTCATGATAAAGTTCAGGAATAAGATTATACTTCAAAAGAACCCGCGTAATCTCGAGATAACGCTTTGTTTTCCCCAGCATCCGCTATAGATTAGTCTTTATTGTTTAATAGAGTTTCTTGAGATTATAGAGAGGTCTTTAGATACAAATATTAAGCTTTGAAAAACTGATAACTTATAGTTCTTTTTAGTTGATAAGCAGTATACCTGTTGATTTACTACATGTCTGCTGACTCTGTGAGCTTATCTGCCGATTCAGCAATTTCTTGAGGAATTAAACGATTTTAAACAATTTT
>DUIO01000321.1 GCA_013330315.1 Methanosarcina sp.
ACTTTCTCAAGAGCCTGCTCGAGGTCTGCGATTATATCATCTATATCCTCAATACCCACAGATAGTCTTATGTAATCCGGCGTTACACCCGTTGCTGCCTGTTCCTCAGCGGTTAGCTGCTGGTGGGTTGTGGTTGCCGGATGGATAACAAGGCTTTTAGAATCACCTATGTTTGCAACGTGGGAAAACAGCTTCAGGGAGTTAATAAATTGCTTTCCTGCTTCTGCGCCGCCTTTCACGCCAAAGCCCAGGAGTGCACCGTAGCCGCCTTTAAGGTACTTTGATGCAAGCTCATGGCTCGGGTGGTCGGGTAAGCCCGGATAGTTAACCCATGAAACTTTCGGGTGCTCTGACAGGTATTTTGCTACTTTAAGGGCATTTTCTCCATGCCTCTCTATCCTCAGGTGCAGAGTCTCAAGCCCCTGGAGCAACAGGAACGAGTTGAAAGGTGAAATGGCAGCACCTGTGTCCCTGAGGAGCTGGAGCCTTATCTTGAAAACTAAAGCGACATTTCCAAGTCCTGGGAAGTCTGAAAAAGTATCCCAGTATTTCAGGCCGTGGTAACTCGGGTCAGGGTCGGTTAATTCCGGGAACTTGCCGTTGTTCCATGCGAACTTTCCGGAATCGACTATTGAGCCACCTATTGAATTGCCGTGCCCGCCTATGAATTTGGTTGCAGAATGCACGACTATGTCTGCTCCGTAATCTATGGGACGGACAAGCCCTACTGCAGCTGTATTGTCCACAACAAGAGGGACTCCTGCTTCATGGGCAATCTTTGCAATCGCTTCAAAGTCAGGCACATCAAGCTTCGGGTTCCCTACTGACTCAATATAAACAGCACGGGTTTTATCCGTGATAGCCTGGCGGTATGCTTCGGGGTTGGCTGAGTCTACAAATGTTACTTTTCTCCCCAGCTTTGGGAAAGTGTAATTAAAAAGTTCATAGGTCCCGCCGTAAAGGTTATTGCCTGATACGATTTCGTCTCCTATCCGGGTGATCGCAAGCAGGGCATAAGTTATTGCTGCCGAGCCGGATGCAACCCCAAGGGCCCCTGTACCGCCTTCAATTGCAGCTATGCGCTGTTCAAATACGTCAGTGGTAGGGTTCATCAGACGGGTATAGATATTTCCAAGCTCTTTAAGACCGAAAAGGTTAGCCGCATGGTCAGCATCACGGAAAACGTATGATGTTGTCTGGTAAATCGGTACTGTACGTGATCCTGTAGTCGGATCAGGGCTCTGCCCGGCATGAAGGGCAAGTGTTCCTAATTTGTAATTATTTGCCGCCATTAAAATGCTCCTTTTTTCCTGATAACTTTATTAACCTGAATTATTTACCTGAATCTGTCTATGCAAGTCTTTTTTATTATCCTGCTCTCTCTGAATCAGGAATTTGTATAATAAGTAAGGGCTGAAACCGTTACTGAATCGCCTTGCTGGCGATAATGGACGCCACTGTCTGAAGGCGCCCCCTGTCCCGGGAACCCATTGTGTTTATAAATTACCCCTAAGCTGAGACCCGGAATCGAACCGGGGTATAATGGATTTGCAGTCCATTGCGTAGCCATTCCGCCATCTCAGCATCTGTACTTCTTCATTACTCACCATAATTTGAGCCGTGTTTTTACCCGCATTCTATAGATGCTCAGAGTTGTGGGTTTTTATTACCTCTACAGAAAGCGGGTTATATCTGTAATGTTGTCTGTTCGCATACGACTTAGTTGTGATGTGTCTACAAGTTTTCTGGGTGTGGGGCGACAACTTTTAAGCCAGAACCTGGAANNCACAATTGTGAACTGACAACAGACCATACTCATTTTTGATATTTAAACCTATTTTTTAAGGCAAAAAATGACTCAACTATTTTTGCTGTCTGATGTTAGCAGGTTCAAATTTCCAAAAACTGTGTGAATATTTTCCTTACGATGTTATTTAATCATAAATATAGGGCTACTGAGGGTAGGCTTTCAAAAAGATAGATCTTAAAATTATCCTGTTGGCAGTTATTTATTGTTTTAAAAAAGAAAAGGAGGTTAGAGCTTTACAATGAGCTCAATCAACAACAGTAGGATGATTTTGACGCTTCAGTCAGATACGGAACCCGAGGATGGGTTGATGTGCTACCAGATTTCATAATGAAGTCCCCATATAACCCCGTATCCTTTTTAGAGTTCATTGCTAACTGTCCGTACATATTGACCCCCGTTCCTGAAATACGATGCATATTGAGTATTTTCCATAGTAGGTCTTTTCCTTTTTCAAAGAAACCACCTGTTACTTTCTTGAGTTGAACAAATTCCCTTTCAATTAGTTCCAGAGGATGAGTTCTGGCATCGGCAAGCATGTATTCCTTTGTAAGAAGTATATGCCCGATTATACGCAGAGTGAAATACAGTTCAATTAGACTAAGAGCCTCCCATATTATTTCGATTGTAAGCCCATCGTCCAGGGTTTCCCAGACTGCTTCAACGTGTTCGTCCAGATCTAGGATATAGTCCTTTGATCCGTCAACGATCTCTCCTTTCATACTTTAACCTTTTTAAACTCATATTTTTGCCTTCTATAAATTTCAATTTTCACCTTTTCTTTTGTCTATTCTGCTAAACTCCTATTTTTTCAATTTTTAGAGGATTTCCGGATTCCGAAACATAAACATTCAAAGCGTTATCATAATCTCTGAATGCATAGAACCTCCAGGCCAGTACCCGAACCGAACAGGACGAATGGATTTGTAGTCCATTGTGTAGCTTTTCCGTCACTCTGGCATCAGTCATTCACAATTGTGAACTGACAACAGATCATACTCATCTTTAATATTTTAAAGTATTTTTTAAGGCAAAAAGTACCTGAAATCATCTGTATCCACAGATTAAAGATGAAAATTGCATGTTTACAAAAAAACAGTCAGGCAATTTTATGTCACTTCAGCGTGAATTCACCACTTCAGCGTTAATTCAGAATCAGAATTATAGTTAAGGGGTTGGTGTTTACCTGACCCCAATTATTCAATTATTCGCTGGCAGAAATATTTCTTAAAGCTTCATCAATAAAGTACGGAGCTTCTATTGCGTTGATGCCTTTTTTTCTTAATTCTTCCTGTGGTCTGCTCCCTATTCTTGAGCAAAGTAAAGTCTCACAGTCAGAGATCAAAGAAATTGCCCTGCCCAAAATATCATCTGCATGTCCATAATCCGTCGAGCCGCATACAGGTATAGTCTCCCTTACTCCCAGGAATTGAATATTGTCACCATCAACCTCAAATATATAAAAGCAAGATGCTTTTCCAAAGTGCTGATTGACAACTTTACCGTCAGTTGAAACAACAGCAACTTTTATCTTTTATCTCCATTTTTTCCTTTTTAAATATTTGGCAGAGATTTATTTTTTTATTAATTTGTTGGTTTATATGCATCGGCAAGATAGCTGTAAAATAAATGAGTTTTCACGTTAATAAAAAAATTAGATGGGTAACCCTGGTTTTTGAATTAAGTTGCTATTTTGTATAAAGCCTTCAGGGTTGAGTACTTTTTATTCTCCAGAGTTACGCTGTAGTAAGGAACCAGTTTTGGGGAAAAAGCCATGATGAAGTCTGAGAATCTCGGAATATTTCCTGCCATAACATTCATGTATTCAAAATTTCTGGACTGCAGGTCAAGAAATTCATTATAATAGAGAAGAGCATTCGTTCCCCTCAGGCTAAAAGACGGGTCACGGGCAGAAGACCAGGAAATTGTGCTTTTCTTTCCATAAAGGGTCAGGTGCGCTGCGACGGCTTCTCCTTCCGGAGTTTCGGAAACAAGCATGTAACCAATGTCTTTTTTCCGAATAAGGTCAAAGACCTTTTCGAAAAACTTCTCTGGCAATGGTATTTTCAGGTTCTGTTTGTCATACACTTTGGAAAGCAAACTATAATATGTTTCGGGATCACTCCATATCCTTGTCTCGAGCCCGGCCTCAGTTGCGGATTTAAGATCTTTCCGGATAGTCCTTGAGATGTTATCATCCACATTTTCTTTCAGGTCCAGGTAATGGGTATAGTGAACCTTTGAGTCCCATCCGTTCCATGTAAATGGTCTGACATCCTCAAACCCGGGAGGGAACTTAAGGTTGATACTATCAAAACCCTGCGTACAGAGAAATTTTCTGAGAGAATTGAGAACTTCGTGGTTCTCCTGCACCCTTTTATTCGTTTTAGGGCTTGAACTCTCACTTATAAGAGGTCCGCAGTAATCCGTCATGCTGCATATAGAAGATGCTACTTTAAGGATTCCTTTAATATTTTTGACAAAAATAGGACATCCTCCTACAAGCTCATCGTTTCTAAAACAGCCGTAAATCCTGATATCTCTTGACAGCACATCTTTATATATTTCAAGCCAGTGGCTGGTGTGAAAGGGTGTACCCGGTCGGGTTTTTTCTACGAGCAGATCCCATTCTTTAAATTCGGATGGTGCTAATTCTCTAACTTCAATTTCGTTCATTTTAAGCCCACGCAAATAGGTTTGATATCCGTACCTGCAATGAATTCAAGACTTACGCAGTTGAGCTATAATTTATTCTGTACC
>DUIO01000195.1 GCA_013330315.1 Methanosarcina sp.
AAATAAAATATCTGTAAATAAAAAATTCGATACATTGAAATGCAGTATTCTATGCATTTTTATTACGATCAAAAATTCATGCGGGTATGAAATTGACTCTTAACAAAAACAGCGCAAAATGGATGCAATTCCCGAGAGACGTGCTTATCGGGCATGGGGTGCTTGAAGAAGTAGGAGATGTCTGCAGGGACCTTAAGCTGAAAGGCAATGCGCTGGTAGTAACCGGAGGCACCACACGGGACGTTGCGGGCAGGAGAGTCTGCAAACTCCTTGAGGATGCGGGAGGAAGTGCGGAAGCAGTCCTCACATGCAGGGCAACGATGGAAGAAGTTGAAAAAATTATGGAAAAAGCTATCGAGATGGATGCCAGTTTTCTCCTTGGTGTCGGGAGCGGCAGGTCGATCGATCTTGCGAAGCTTGCTTCCACAAAACTTGAGCTCCCTTTCCTCAGCGTACCTACTGCAGCTTCCCATGACGGGATAGCATCTTCTCGTGCTTCAATAGTGGATCACGGAAAGAATGCTTCCGTTCAGGCTCAGGCTCCTATTGCCGTAATCGCGGATACGGCGGTTATATCAGCAGCTCCTTTCCGTTTTCTTGCAGCAGGCTGCGGAGACATAATTTCCAATTATACGGCAGTCCTGGACTGGGAACTTGCAAGCAGGCTAAGAAACGAGTATTTCGGAGAATACGCTGCAGCCCTATCACGCATGGCTGCCCGCGTAATTATCGAATACGCTGACTCTATAAAGCCTGAACATGAGACCTCTGTAAGGCTTGTGGTAAAAGCCCTGGTCTCAAATGGGGTTGCAATGAGTATTGCAGGCTCATCAAGACCGGCTTCGGGGTCCGAACATATGTTCAGCCACGCCCTTGACAGGATTGCCCCGAAACCTGCCCTGCATGGTGAACAGTGCGGGGTTGGCACAATCATGATGATGTATCTTCACGGGGGAAACTGGCAGGAGATAAGGGACGCTTTGAAAAAGATCGGGGCTCCCACAACTGCAGAAGAGCTGGGTATAGAAGATAAATATATAGTCGAAGCCCTCTTACATGCACACAGTATCCGTCCTGACCGTTATACAATTCTCGGAAACGGACTTACCCCTTCAGCAGCTGAGAAGGTTGCAAGAATCACAAAGGTCATAAGTTGAGAAGTTGTTTTAACTCAGGCTGAAACAAAATCAGCAACTAGTTGAAAAGTCTATTGAAAACTCAAAGTTTATTAAAAACTCATAAACCGGATACCTTCAATGATTGGAGTCTCCTATACATACGGTCCAATGAAGGGTCCGGATTTGATCATGATGACTAATTAGAATTTAAATGGATTCGGTTTATTAATTAATTTATTCAGAATAACTTATTCAGAATAATTTATTCAGAATAATCTAACATTAAATACTTTATTTCAGGTCCAGATTCAGTATTTAATTTAAAATGTTTGGGGATAACTTCAGGTATCCTGAAAACTCAAAAAATGCCCGAAAAAAATTTAAATGGAAGAACTATTATGACAGAAAGCGATACCAAAATAACACTCATCGGATCACGGCTGGCAAGGGAAGGGCTGGAATTCATATTCAAAGGTGAAATGCCTGAATGCAAAAAATGCCGTCTGAAGAACACATGCCTGAACCTTGAACCCGGGCGCAGGTATAGAGTCGTGAGAATCAAAAGTAAGGACATACATGAATGTTTCCTGCACGACAGCGGCGTTGTTGCCGTGGATGTCATCCGGGCTCCCATAACAACAAGCGTGGAGTCCAGAAAAGCAGTCGAAGGGGCAAAAATTATGTATGAGCCTGCCAAATGTGGCAAGAGAGAGTGCGGTGAGTATGAAGTTTGCCATCCAGAAGGGCTTTTAAAAGGAGACAAATGCAAAATTGTAGAGGTCCTTGAGAGCCTTGATTCAAAATGCGAAGCCAACAATTCCTTAAAAAAGGTAAGACTTGCATGGTGAACGTAAACAAACACCTTTTAGTAATAGTAAGACAGATTATTAATTGATAAAAAAAGGTTTATAAGCGGTGTTATAAGTGCCTGAACATGAAATGAACCAGGTCCCCCCCTATGAATTTTATACCCAAAAGCGCTGGGAAAACTGGCTCGGACGGGCAAAGGAAAGCGGTTTTCAAATAAAAGAGTCCGAAGAAGAGGCCAGCAAGGAAAGTGCCGTATTTGTCAATATGGTAGATGATGTAATTCTTGCTTGCCTGAAAGTGACCGCTCGATTTGAAAAAGATATGCTCTCCAAAGAACATGCTTTAGAGATTCTTGAGGAGATCAGGGACATTGTACTTTCTGAGGTTGAACCCATTTCCGAAGATATTGATCTTATGATATCTTCGGTACAGACCTCTTTGATGGGGGCGCTTGTCGCCTTTGAATGCTATGTTATGGGTGATTACGAGGATGGAGCAAATATCGAAGAACTTATAAAAGCGGCAATTGATGCCGAAGCTTCGGATAACCTTGAACTTGCCCTTGATTACACTGCACAGTGCGGTGCAATCGTGCTCAAAGGACAGAGCCTGCCTGAAGAGGTAATGGCTGAGCTTCCATACGGAATTGTTGCGGAATGGCTTGACGGGATCGATTCAATCTCGGCAGCTATGGTAGGAAGCGACAGTTATAAAGAATTCGATGAAGATGACGAGGAAGACGTTGTATAAACGTCTTCCTCACACTTTTCTTCAGACTTTAAATATACGATTTTCCAAAAAATATTTTTTCTAGATGATACTTTTCGATATTTCTTAAATTCCTGAACGTCTGAAATGTACTTTTTTCTAAATTCCGAAGTGAAGTTTTTTTTCTAAACGATATCTTAAACCATTCAGGTCTTTTCCATGACCTTCTCATATACTTCAATGGTCTTTTTAGCTATCGTTTCCCAGTTATATCTCTTTTTCAGGAGGTCATATCCTTTCTCTCCCATCCGGTTGCGGCCGAGTCCTTCAAGTACGTAGTTGAGGCCCCATGCGATAGAAGAGGGCTCTTTATGGGCAATGATGCCTGTCCTGAAGTTCTCGACAAGGGCGACCGCATCGCTTGCAACTACCGGTTTTTTGGCATCCCATGCTTCAAGCACAACTATCCCGAAAGGCTCGTTTCGGCTTGGCACACAGACAAGGTCGCAGGCATTAAACCAGTCTATAACTGTATTGTCCGGGGCGTATCCAAGGAAATTGCAGGAGTCTCCAATTCCAAGCCTGTAAGCCTGATTTTCGCATTGAGTCCGCATCTCCCCTTCTCCTATGAGAACAAACTGGGCGTCCCTTTTTCTCAGGACTTTTGCTGCCGCTTCGACCAGCAGGTCAGGTCCTTTCTGATAGGACATCCTTCCTGTAAAGAGCACTACGGGCAGGCAGGGATGGATTCCGTAATTTCTTTTTATCTTTCCGGGATCAACTTCCCTTCTTATTTTTCCTACATTTATTCCGTTAGGAACCTCCCACAGCTTGTAATCGGGAATTTTATATATGTGCTTGATTTCATCTCTCAAAATTGTGGAAGTAACAATTATATCGGAAGCTTCGTACCCTCCAAGCCACTCCCTGTGAGAAATTTCTTTTGCTTCCCACCAGTCTCCGTGCCTGTTTCCATTGCGGCCCCATTCAGTACTGTGGAAAGTAAGGATAAACGGCAGTCCGAACTGGGCTTTAACCCTGCAGAGAACGTTTACGGGATGCCAGTCATGCCCGTGGAGGACGTCAAACTCTCCTGCTTCTTCACGGACGTCAAGGAACCGGCAATACATGCCGTCACACATCCTGTTCATCTGTTCCACTATTCCGCCGGTACGGTCGCATGCAACCCTGTGGTAGTGGACGCCATTGATTACTTCATCATTATTTTCGCGACCTCGGGTAAAAAGATGGACCTCATGACCCTCAGTTACAAGCGCCTCGGAGAGTTCGGACACATGGGGCGAAATCCCTCCTACACGTATTGAATGCAAACTTTCCCAACTAAACATTCCTATTCGAAATTTTCTCATAAACTCACTTGTTCCCTTTTATCAAAGTGAAGGACATCACATTATTCTGAATTACAGGCTTCCCCCAGCCTGTGCTGTTCAAACCTCTCAGTTTACCCGGTTAAAACACATTCTACAGGTTAGTAAACTCGGGTTGCGCCTTTCTTAATTTAATCCTTCTGTACGTATTCCCCTCTTAAAACCCTTTACGTACTCGCCTGGTAACTGGCCTTCATCCAGAACATACATGCCTGTTACTGATTATCTTTCGTATTAATAACACAATCTCTATACTTCCCTAACTTTATTCCTTATTAATTGTACATAAATATATCTCTGGTTTTTTCTACATGTTTTGGATCCGGAACTTCCATTCAATTATCCATTCATTTTTTCCGGGCTTTTTCTAAGAAATCCATATAAATTCATAAGTCTCCTCTAAGGTATGATGCTGCCTTTTCCGGAGAAACCGAATTAATATAAACCCCTGTATTCAGCTCAAACCCTGCGGCTGTGGAAAGTCGGGGGACAAGCCTGAGATTCAGGTGATACTCCGGGGTTTCAAAAATCTGATAGAACATATAGTTGTAGGGCAGGTCCCCCAGTATTTTTGCATATCTCCTGAGAATATCCCTTAGAATTTCCCCGAGGGTAGAAAGGAGTTCTGGACCGAATTCTCCAAGAAAACTTAAATGCTTTTTCGGGAGGATCCACACCTCGAAAGGCACTGTTGAATAATAAGGGGCAAAGGCTATGAAATCACTATTTTCAAGGATAATACGGGAAGAAACTTTTTCTTCTTCGAGAAGAGCGCAGTAAGGGCATTTTCCGGCCTCTTTTATAGCTACCACTTCCTTTTTCAGAACTTGAGGCAGCAAGGGCAGGGCTATCAACTGGCTGTGGGGGTGATTCTGGGAAGCGCCTGCAGCCTTTCCCGAGTTTTTGAACAGGGAGACACAGGAGATTTTCTTGTGAGCTGCGTAATT
>DUIO01000056.1 GCA_013330315.1 Methanosarcina sp.
CCTTTTCCCTCTTTTTTCTTTTATAATAAGACCTTTCTGTATGCCTTCTTCTGAGGGCCTTAACCATTCTTTGTAAAATTAGAACTGTTCTTCTTATGTAATATTTATTGGCAGGATTGAATATAAATATTTATATCCGATGAATTTCATTTCTATAGGAAGACATTCTCAAAAGCCTTATCCAAATTGGGTGATTGAGGCATCTAAANNATCTATTTGGGCTAGATGTGGTAGATGATTTACGGTGTGAAAGTGGATTAGATGCCTCCTTAACTCCTACGTAGAGGTTGTTTATAAAATTTGTGCTAGTTTTATCCATAATCTTCTTAACCAATTCCTTCTCCCAGTGTCTCTTTTTGTCAGCCGTACAATTTTTTAACCTAATTACCTTTAATTTATGCATGGGCATTTGCAAGTTTGCCTAAAATGCGTACCGCAGATTTTTTTTGCCTGATTTCATTTTTCTCATTTTACAAACTTCTGCCCGATTTTGCGCAGAATAATGCACGGTGTTATTCTGTCCTGATGCTGCCTGGCTTTAGTGGTTTATTAATAGTTCAGTGTCTGGTCGATGTCTTTTATGTAAATATAAGGATAAAACACAAAGATAGGAATAAGGATAGGAATATAAAGATAGGAATATAAGGATAGAATATAAGGATAGAATATAAGGGCAAAAATAGACGCATCAATATCGAGGTAATAAGCCTTTTGGGTTTTCAAGGGTTAGTACTTTGTACTTTCTGAATAATTGTTATTTTTGATTAAAAAAAGGATAACTTGCTATTCTATTCGATGGGGGGAATATAAATGTTTATATATAATGATTCTCTATCCAAGTAAGCGTTGCTTTATTATGGTATTGAGGCATCTAAAAAACGGCGTTATGTAGTTTAAAAATCTATTTGGGCTAGATGTGGTAGATGATTTGTGGTGTGAAAGTGGATTAGATGCCTCAATAATTCCTTATGATGAAGTTATTTATATAATTTGTGTTTATTCTGCACACAACCGCCCAAAACTTCATACTTCATCAGCATGCTGTTCTTCTTGCTTGTTTCTAATCCACGACCAAGTCTATTTTTCTGTATGCCTTCCATTTTTTCGTATTTTTTCCGTTTTCAAGACAATATTTTTATAAGTTAATGTTAACGTATTCCGGAATAATGACTGAGTGATGCTGGAATAATGCCTGACGGCAATTTTAAATACATTCAGGCTATTTACCCAGCACTACTCAACATAAAATTGTTTCCACAGGTCCGATCTCTATATATGTGCGTTTTTTTGTATGCACATTCGCACATTATAGTCCCTGAAAGCCGTTTAAGGGCCAACAAGGGACTTTTTCACTCTTGCTGCGGAGCTTTGAAGACTTCAAGGTTTTCCCAATTAAATTTGTCCGGCGGGCAAGCTCTTATGCATTTCTGACAGTGAGCTCCTTCACAGAGGTCGGTACTTATCATAACCCTGTTTTCTTCATCAATCGTGATGGCTTCATTCGGGCAGACCCTGATACATTTTTTGCACTCCGGACAGTCAACGACCATGGTCATATATGTGCCCACCCTTTCGAGTACATGCAGGCCTTCTTCACCAAGTATGGGAATATCTCTTTCCACACGCTTGTCCACAGCAGGGTTACTTATAGGTTCATCAAGTGAGGGAAGCCCCTTCTTTTTGAGGTATTTCTTGAACATTTTAAAGGGCATGCCTTCTTCCCAGTACGCGAGTTCGAGGACATAAGCGTCCCGGAATTCCGGAGCCGTAGCAAACATTATATGAGTGCCTATTATCTGACTGGCAATATCCTGAAGTTCCCATAACCTTTCCTCTGATAACAGGATCTCTCTTGCGACCGCAAGCGAGGTGTTCCCAAGCTGGGCAATTTTTTCCGTAGAGTAAGGGATCAGGCCTATCTTCTGGGCTTTTTCCGCATCCATATATGTGCCTGCAGCACCTGCCATATATGCTGTATCAATATCTGTCAGCTCAATACCTGCAGCCGCACAGAGGGTGATATGCCCTGCCCTGATTGCACCGATAGCTTTTCCGGCTTCTTTAAGGTCCCGCTCCGAGAAAGTTATTTTATCCTGCAGGTGGATCAGTCCATCCGGCGTCTTGATCTTTGGAAGCTCAACGAGACCGTGCCCCAGAGCTTTTTCCATGAGGGCGATAACTCCGGTACCTGTGATCCCTTTTGCTCTAATCATCCCTTCTTCAAGAATTTCTCCTGTTTTAGGGTTGACAAGATCCCCTGGATCGGGTTTCATCTCTTCGTTTAACACATAATTCCTTAGTACCCCGTCTTCAAATTCGATATCCGAAATTGCAAAAGGAGACGCAAGAGTTCCATGCTTTATCTGCTGTCCTTCAAGAGCAGGTCCTGCAGCTGCAGATCCCGTGTAAATGATATCCTTTACTTTGAGTGCCATCTCCGCATTTGTCCCGTAGTCCGTTGCAATCGAAATCTTATCGCTTTCAAGCATTCCTGATTTGACAATAAGGGCAAGTGCATCGGCCCCTACCTCATGCTTTATTGCA
>DUIO01000087.1 GCA_013330315.1 Methanosarcina sp.
TGCAGATGAAGATGTTCCTGTAAATTTCTGGTCGGTCTTTACCGGAGCTTTTGCCCCGGCTGCTTTGAAAGCCAGCTTTGAAGCCCTTGCAGATTCCATTCTAGCTCTTAACCCTCCAGAAAAAGATGTCGAACTTTCTCATGAAACCTGGATGAACGTGGTAAATGAATATTACTCACTTATGCTCGTCAACAGGAACCTGTGCAATAACTGTTCTGTCAGGCCCGAGTCTTATAGGAGTGTTTTTTCAGAAAGCCGCATAAAAAGGGTTGTGGAAATACTTGAGCTCCTCCGAAAAAAAGGTTATTATCCAGAAGGCAGGCTCCTCGAGGTCTGCTGTGGGAACGGGATGTCAACGCTTGCACTTTACAGGTCCGGCCTTGACCCTCTGGCAATAGAAATTAACAAGTGTACTGTCTGTCAGGGGCTTGAGCAGCAGGTGCTGAACCCGCAAAGAGTTATGGTTATGGATGCAACAGTTATCTCAAGATATTTCGAGCCTGGAAGCTTTGATGCGGTAATGGGTTTTATGCTGGGGCTCATCTACGAATTTAATAAGGAGCTCTGGACCGGCATTATAAGAGAGTCCGTATCCGTTGCAGCTAACGGGGCAGTCCTGCTCTTCACCGTAAGCAGTAAGCCCGAGGTTGAAATTATTGCAGATGCTCTTTTCAGGCTGGGAGTTGAGGGAGAAATTGTAGATAATACGGATACGGAAGGTGCTTACGACCAGTGGCTTTTTATGGGGCGGAAGAATTAAATTAAATTTTCCAGACAGTGAATTTTCGTACAGGTCTTTTTTGTTTATTCTTCTTTTTCTCTTTTTTATCAGGCTCAGGAATTTCTTTATAACTTTATTGTAATTATTTTTCGGTTTAAGAAGCTTCTTTTTAAAGAGATATTCTTTTATGTTAACAGCAGCGAAAAGTATTTACTTGTTAACAATGGTATTACTAAAAATATTCGTATCTAAGCAAGACGAGTTGAGTTTTGCAGGTATACATATAATATTAATTTCTCCTGCCAGATTCTGCGGCACCGGGGATACGTTCTATCAAACCAGATTAACCCCCTCTCCGGATGAATTGCAGTTTCCTGCAATTAGCCGCGCTATCAGGAGACTTCTATGCTTTGACAGAACCGAATCAAAAGACAGGCTCAAACAGTCTCAATTCACTCCGGTTTTTGGAATAGTCCCCTGGAGATACACAGATGAGTAGATTTCAATAGATCCCGTTTTTTGATTCGATTTAAGAGGCTCATCCATGCGTGTAAAAATTACTGAAACCGTCCTCCGGGATGCACACCAGTCCCTCCTGGCAACCAGAATGCGGACAAGGGATATGCTTGAAGTGGCTGAACAGCTGGACCAGATTGGGTATTTTTCCCTCGAGATGTGGGGAGGTGCCACCTTTGACTCCTGTATTCGCTACCTTAATGAAGACCCCTGGCAGCGCCTGAGGGATCTTAAGAAAAAGATGGACAATACATATGCCCAGATGCTGCTCCGCGGTCAGAACCTCGTAGGGTACAGACATTATTCCGACGATGTGGTTGAAAAGTTTGTCACAAAAGCCTATGAGAACGGCATCGATATATTCCGTGTCTTTGATGCTGTCAATGATATTCGGAACATGGAACTTTCTATCAAGGTTGCAAAAGGATTGGGAGCTCATGTCCAGGGAACGGTTTGCTACACCATAAGTCCGGTTCATACCGTAGAAAAATACGTGGAACTTGCAAAGCAGCTCGAAGAGCTGGAATGTGATTCTCTCTGTATCAAGGATATGGCAGGGCTTCTTTCTCCCAATGAAGCTACCCGGATAATCAGTGCCATGAAGAAAGAAATTTCCATCCCTATTTCTCTGCATTGCCACTGTACTTCGGGAATGGCTCCCATGAGTTATATGGCAGCCTGCTCTGTAGGGGTTGATATCCTCGATACAGCTCTCTCTCCCCTGGCATGGGGGACTTCACAGCCTCCCACCGAAACTGTTGTTGCAGCTCTCCAGGGAACCCCATATGATACCGGTCTTGACCTCGGAGCTTTTGAAGAGGCTGTCAGGTACTTTAAAGACCTGAAAGAAAAGTACCGTGGAATTCTTGATCCTATCTCCGAACAGATCGATACCAATGTCCTTATCTACCAGATCCCCGGAGGAATGCTTTCTAACCTTGTTTCTCAGCTAAAAGAGCAGAACGCCCTTGACAAATACGGGGCAGTTCTTGAAGAGATGCCTAAAGTCAGAAAAGAACTCGGATACCCGCCACTTGTTACTCCTACAAGCCAGATCGTAGGTACACAGGCTGTGCTCAACGTGCTAATGGGAGAACGCTACAAGGTCATTCCCAAAGAGGTAAAAGACTATGTACGTGGGCTCTACGGCCGTTCTCCTGCTCCTATCAGCCCTGAGATCATAGGGAAAATCATAGGCGATGAAGAACCTATTCACAGCCGCCCTGCAGACCTCCTCAAGCCCGAGTACGAGAAGAGGAAAAAAGAAGCAGAAGAAATGGGCATTGCAAAATCCGAAGAAGATGTCCTTACCTATATCCTTTATCCGGCAATTGCTCCCAAGTTCCTGAAAGGGGAAATGGAAGAAGAAGCTCTGGCAGTTATAGCCCCTGCCCCTGTAGCTCCTAAAGAGTATGCAATTCCTACTCACTTCAAGGTTGAAGTAGACGATGAGGTCTACGAAGTCAAGATCGAACCTCTTGGCGGAGTTTCGATATCTGAAGCATCTCCTAAAAAACCAAGTGCCGAATCCGTCAAAGGAGGGGTTTCAAGTTCGATGCAGGGAATGGTACTTTCCCTTAAAGTTAAGGTAGAGGATACTGTCAAA
>DUIO01000022.1 GCA_013330315.1 Methanosarcina sp.
ATATAAAAGATGGATATAAAAGAGATGGACAGACATGAGAAGGCTAAATAAATCGTCCTTTTAAAACCCGAAAAAATTCGAGAACATTCAGAAATCGGTTTTTTCGGGTTTTTATCTTTTTTTCACCTTATTTCTTTACTTGCAGATTCTGATAATGTCCTGATATGGAATTCCGAACCAAGTTCCTCTGAGACCTTTCTGCATTTTTCTATATCTATTTCAGGGATTTTGACCACCGTAACTCTGGTAGAAATTCCTGCTTCTCTTGCTCCCTTTACGAAATTAAGTATGGACCTGTAAGCGTTTTTGTGGACAGGTCTGCAGAGTTTGTTATACTTTTCTTCGGACTCTGCATTGAGGCTAACTGAAATCGAATCCATGCCTGCATTTTTCAATTCTTCAACTACGTCCAGTCCGGGATTAATCAGGGCAGCATGCCCGTTAGTGTCAAGCCTTACCCTTAACCCCCGGCTTTTAAGCCAGCGAGTGACTGCAAGTACGACGTCAAACCTGAGGGTAGGCTCTCCAAGCCCTGTGAACACGATTTCCCTGTATTTGGAAAGGTCAAGCCCTTCAAGGGCTTCGATAATCTCATCTGTAGATGGCTCTTTTGAAAGTCTCAGGTCGTACCCATAAACGCCGTCTGCGAAATTGCGAATACAGAAGACGCAGTCTGCACTGCAGCGGTTTGTAAGGTTAAGGTAAAGATTATTATGGGCTTCATAGTAAATTGTGTTCATACAGATCAAAGTCCTTACATTCCTTATAACCATGACGCATTTATTCGTATTTACTGCTCTAATTCGCCCTGTCATTCGCCCTATAATTTACAATATTTTTACCTTAATTTTTTGCCTGTATCATTTGCTCTGCCTTCTACTCCGCGTTTTGTTAGGAATCCGTCCCAGCATACCTTTTTTATTCTTTCTGTAATTCTTTCTGTNNCCTTATTATACTGTACCTTTCGCAGGTTTATTTTAGTTAAGTGGTTATTGCCTTTTTTTCAAGCAGAAGGTTTATAGGCTAGTATGTACTTTTAAGGTTCAATCTGCAGCATTTAGCTAGCAGTATCTATGTTTCAACTCATTTACTCTCCGCATTGAAGCACTTCAGGTTCTTTTCTGGACTTTGAGCATTTCAATGTTGACAGATATGTGTTAAAAACCTATGATTGATGAAAAATTGCGAGATACGCAATTTCGAAGGAGAAACTTAAATGGCACAATTAGCTAAATTCGATGTTCCTGAAGAACTCACAAACAAAGCACTTGAAGCTCTGGAACTTGCCAGAGACACAGGAAAGATTAAAAAGGGCACAAACGAAGCTACAAAAGCAATCGAAAGAGGCAATGCAAAACTTGTCCTGATTGCAGAAGACATTGAGCCTGCAGAGATAGTCGCTCACATTGGCCCTCTTTCCGAGGAAAAGAAAGCTCCCTACATCTTCATCAAGAACCAGAAAGACCTTGGTGCAGCCAGTGGACTTGGAGTCTCCTGTGCAACAGTAGCAATCGTAGATGCAGGAAAAGCAGCTGAAATGATCCAGGACATCGCTCAGAAGCTTGACGCTCTTAAATAATCCTGATAACAAGGGGTGCTGATTATGGCTGAAGAAAGCACAACAGGCGGCTTTGCTGCCGAAGTTATTGACGTTATCGGGAACACAGGTATGCATGGTGAAGCAAGCCAGATCCAGTGCAGGGTTCTGGAAGGCAGNNATTCTGATGCTTCTGGAAACGTCAAGAGAAGCAAAGAAATTGACTACCAGGTAAGAAGACCGTACGGTGAAAAGAAATGGAACAGAGAAAATGCTATTTTTGCGGAAATATGCTGGAGCCTGGTACCGGTAAGCTCTATGTCAAGAAAGACGGCTCCACTTACTTCATGTGCTCTTCCAAGTGCATGAGCAATTTCGCTCTTGGCAGGCTTCCACGCCGCACCGAGTGGACTGAGAAAGGCAAAATCCAGCTGAAAAAAGCATAACCGCCTATTTAGTTCAATACAGAAGGTGTGCATATGGAACAGACATACGTTATGGTAAAGCCTGACGGAGTTCAGCGCGGGCTGGTCGGAGAGGTAATTTCCAGAATCGAAAAGAGAGGCTTGAAGATTGTAGCCCTCAGGATGAATGTTATTGCCGAAGCCACTGCAAAAGAACACTACGGTGAACATGCAGCAAGGCCATTTTTCCCTTCCCTTATCGAATTCATTACCTCAGGCCCTTCGGTCTCAATGGTAATCGAAGGCAAGGACGCAGTTAAGGTCATGAGAGCAATAAATGGGGCTACAAACCCTGTGGATGCCGCTCCGGGAACTATCCGCGGAGATTTTGCTCTTGATGTGGGAAGAAATGTTGTTCATGCCTCCGATTCTCCCGAAGCTGCAGCAAGAGAAATTGCAATTCACTTTAAGGACTCCGAAATCGGGAAGTACTCTAGAGTCGATGAGGTCTGTCTGTACGAGTAATGCAGGTGCGAAAAAGCCTTTTCGTGTTTCCGAAGTTTTTCGGACACGATCAGGGGCTTTTGTTCATCCTGTACCTGCAGAATGGGTCCTTCCGGGAAAACCCGGGCCCTTCTGGACCTGCAGCAAATAAGACGCGGGAATGAGAGAGGTTCTGTATATGACCGACAAGAAAAATCTCAGGACTCCTATAGTCTGCGTGATGGGGCACGTTGACCACGGAAAAACAACTCTGCTTGACAAGATCAGAGGTACTGCAATTGTTAGCGGAGAAGCCGGAGCTATTACCCAGCACATAGGGGCAACAGAAGTCCCTATAGACGTGATTGTCAATAAGCTCGGAGACCCGAGGCTCAGGGACCGATTCATGGTACCGGGGCTGCTTTTTATTGATACTCCGGGACACCACGCTTTTACAACCCTCAGGAGCAGAGGAGGNNGAGAGCCTGCAGATCCTGAAAAGGTTTAAAACTCCTTTTGTTGTTGTTGCCAATAAGATCGACAGGATCGGCGGCTGGGTTTCACAGAAAGATCTTCCTTTTGCTGCTACTTTCAAGAAGCAGTCCAGTGATGTCCAGGCACGGCTCGAAACAAAGCTCTATGAAGTAATAGGCGAACTTTACAACCAGGGTTTTGCCG
>DUIO01000220.1:0-2001 GCA_013330315.1 Methanosarcina sp.
GGATGTACTGATTAAATGACTATGGAAATTAACAACACGGATCCATTTGAAAAAATGCCCCTCCCTGATGATTCCGGTTTATCCGGTTCAGGGGCTTTAACAGGCTCAAACCTTCAAAACAAAAAAATCGGAAGCAGATCAGTCTTCCCTTTTCATCTGCGGGAAGAGGATTACTTCTTTGATGGATTCGAGACCTGAAAGGATCATGGTTAAGCGGTCAATTCCAAGCCCCATACCACCGGTTGGGGGCAGGCCGTATCCGAGAGCGTTTATGAAATCATAATCGACGGTCTGAGCTTCAAGGTCTCCAAGTTTTCTTTTCTTGTCCTGTTCTTCGAACCTCTTTTCCTGTTCAAGCGGGTCATTTAGTTCGGAATATCCGTTTGCCAGTTCCCAGCCATTAAGGAAAAGCTCAAAACGCTCAACAAAACCTGCTTTTTCCCTGTGACCCTTAGCCAGAGGAGAATTTTCTACAGGGAAGTCGTATATGAAAGTAGGGTTTATGAGCTTGTCTTCTACAAGGCCTTCAAAAAGCAGAGCAAGGAACTCTCCATGACTCTTTGCTTTCTCGTAGTCTTCGATCCTGTTTTCGATTGCGATTTTCTTCAGCTCTTCAAGAGAATGGGCAAAGACATCAAGCCCGGCATACTCTTTCAAGGCGCCCTCCATGGAAATTCTCTTCCATGGAGATTTGAGGTTGATGGTTTTTTCTCCCATCTTTACTTCATAGCTGCCTGTCAGTTTGAGGACGAGTTCAGAGATCAGGGATTCGGTTAAGTCCATCATGTCATTATAATCCCTGTAAGCCTCATAGACCTCAATCATCGTAAATTCAGGGTTGTGAGTTGTGTCTATATCCTCGTTCCTGAAGTTTTTGCAGATTTCAAAGACTTTCTCATACCCGCCGACAACAAGCCTCTTGAGATAAAGTTCGGGAGCGATTCTAAGGAAAAGGTTTTGCCCAAGGCAGTTATGGAAAGTAGTAAATGGCCTTGCGTTTGCTCCTCCGTACACGGTTTGAAGTATAGGGGTTTCAAACTCCAGAAATTCCCTGTCAGTAAGGAACCTTCTGATTTCCGAGATGAGTTTGCTCCTCATGACAAAAATTTCTCTCTTCTCGGCATTGACTATAAGGTCAAGGTACCTTTTCCTGTACCTTGTTTCAATATCTTTTAACCCGTGGAATTTTTCCGGAAGGGCACAGAGGGATTTTGAGAGCAGGGAGAATTCCGAGACACTGATTGAGTTTTCTCCTCTCTTTGTCTTAAAAAGCTCACCCTGAATGCCTATGATATCTCCGGAATCAACAAGGTTTTTAAAAATATCAAATTCCTCATCCGGAAGGTTTCCTTTCCTTATAAGGACCTGAATCCTGCCTGCCTGGTCCCCAAGGTCGGCAAATATCATTTTCCCGTGCTTGCGGATATTGTAAAGCCTGCCCGCAGTTCTGACAGACAGGCCTTCATTCTTTTCGAAATCTTCAAATTTTTCAAGAATTTCACAGATGTTTCCGTTTTTTTCGAATCTATAGGGGTAAGGGTTAAGTCCCTGGCTTATCATGCCGTTTAATTTTGTAAGTTTTGAGTCGTCAAAAGCCCTGGAGCCGGCTAAGCTGGCATCCTCAGGCAGGGGCATATTTTCAGGTAATTCTGTGTTGTTAATTTCTATAGTCATTTAATCAGTACATCCTCTTCGGGTGATACAAATAATCAATTAATGGGACGAATGAAATAATCGTAACCGATCAGGTAACCTGTAATCGTACCCGATCAGGCAACCTGTAATCATAACCGACCAGCTAACTTGTTAGCCATCAATAATCAATCGGTAAACTGATAACAGGCCAACTTTAGATGAGTCAATAATAAATAAATCATAAATCCAAAGCAGAAAAAGGCTCTAATGAGTCTACCAGGGCATATGAATTATAAATTCATTTAGCGGCTGAATTCTGCATGCTTGAATTATCAAGGATAATAACTGTTTATTAGCCTGATTCTT
>DUIO01000220.1:2016-8149 GCA_013330315.1 Methanosarcina sp.
AATTATAGGTCAATAATTACAATTCATAGACTTACGGTCTATTTACTGTCTTTCCGCTACCTTAAACGAGATCCTGAATTCTGCCCCCTGCTCCCTTTTAAGCTGCATATTCCCGTCCAGCTGGGTAACAAGAATGTTTACCAGTTTCAGTCCGAGTGATTCGACGTTTTCCAATTCTATGTCTTCAGGAATACCTCTCCCGTTATCAGAAATAGTCAGGCTGAAAAGAGATTCCTGAGCCTCACAGTTCTTTTCTTCTCTGCATAGCTGGATTCGAATCTCACCTTCTTCGCCTTCAAGAAATCCGTGTTTAAGGGAATTGGAGATGAGTTCATTGACTATTATCCCCAACGGGATAGCTGTGTCCATATTAAAGAGTGCACTTTCTTCCAGATCCATTAATAGATGCAGGCTCTTACTTCTGAGGATATAAGTCTGGAAAAGATTTTTAGCAAGCTTTTGAAGATATTCTGAAAAATCAAGAGTATCAGCCCCTTCACCTTTGTACAGTTCTTCATGAATAAGGGACATTGAAAGTACGCGATTCTGGCTTTCTCTGAATGCTCTGAGTACCTCTTTATCATGAAACTTTTCTGCCTGCAAATCCAGAAGAGAAGAGATAACCTGCAAATTATTCTTGATCCTGTGATGAATCTCCTTTTTTCTGGTCTCCTCAATTTTTGCCAGGGATTCTTCAGCCCTGATGCGCTCAGTGATATCTCTGGCAATAGACGAAACGGCTACAGGTTCTCCTGATATATCAAAAATTGGAGAAAGAGTTATCGAGCTGTTAATTATGGTACCGTCTTTTCTTGCCCGTAAAGTTCTGAAACGCTGGACCTTTTCTTTCTGCTTAATCTTTTCAATTAAATATTTTATTTCCTCTTTACGGTTATCAGGTTCAAGTATTGAAACACTTTTTCCAAGACATTCCTCAGCTGAATATCCATAAATCTGCTCTGCCCCTTTATTCCAGCTGGTAATAACGCCATCAAGGGACACGGTAATAATAGCATCGTCTGAAGATTCAACTGCATCTGCCAGGATCTTAATTTTCTCTTCTGCTCTTCTGTTTTCTGTAATATCCTGAACAGTTCCTCTTAATCGACGAGGTCTATTATTCTCATCAAAAACAGCTTCTCCCTTTACATGGACCACAAGGTTTTCTCCATTAACCGGGATAGTTCTTAAATCGATTTCAAAGGATTTTCCGATTAGAGCTTTTTTAACATTATCGCCCGCACATTTTCGGTCTTCAGGATGCAATAGATTTAAGATATCATGGTACGGCAAACCGGATTTTTGGGGAGTACACCCAGCAATCCGAAAAGTTTCATCAGACCAGTACATTTCATCAGTTATGAGATCCCAGTCCCAGATCCCGATATGAGCCATTTTTTGAGCTTCGGAGAGTCTCCTCTCATTTTCCAGCAGTGCTTTACAAGCCTCTTCCAGTTCAGCCGTGCGCTCTCTAACTTTTTCTTCTAAACTACTATACGCTTTTTGAAGGGCTTCTTCTGCAATTTTTCTTTCCGTAATATCTTTAGCGATCTCAAACCTCACATCCCGACCGTCAGGCCACTTGATGATCCGGTCCATAATCATGAAATGCCGGTTTACCGTGGGATTGTAATATTCCCAATGATAGGGCTTACCCATCTCCTTTAAAATAATCGGATTAGTGCAGAAATTACAGGGAGAATTCCTTTTCTGGAATTCTTGATAACAGACCCCTCCAATAAGTTCCCTGCCGAATTTATCTTTCATAGCCTTATTTGCATACAGCACCTCGTAAGTATAAGGGTCAGTCACATATACTGCATCATCAATACCATCAAAAATAGAAAGCAACTGAGACCTTTCAAAAGCCAGTATTTCCTCAGTTCTTTTGCGCTCAGTGATGTCTATAAATGCAGAAATCGACCCATATGGGTCTTCTCGTTCATCGTTTAAGGGTTTAGCGTTACCCAGCAAGTGGCGAACTGTGCCGTCAGGGTAGACAAGATCGAACTCATAGTCCAGCAACTCTTTGCCTGCAGCCGAGACATGAAGCGGCATTTCCGCAGGCAACAGCTCCGCTTTATTTCTGAATACCCTGAAGGTTTCCGGTCTCTCTCCTTCAGGAGCGGACTTGGAAGCATTTGAACCTTCGGGGATCCTGAGCCATTCATAGGAGAGCCGGTTGCCAGTTATATTAAGTGCGTGAGGGTCATGCGCTATCCACACAGCAGTGGGAACTGCATCGAGTAGTACTGCGAGTTCATCAGAGCGTGCTTTTTCACGTCTCTCGCTTTTCTGCAGCGCACCTACAAGAGAGTCGCGTTCCGCAAGCGACTGAGCCAGTTTAGCATTGCTGTAGCTCAACTGTGAAATTATACCTGCAAGTTTCGTCAAGAATTTCATGCCTGTGTTAACAGCTTCGTTACTCAGCCGCGGTACTTTTTCAAGCGCCTGTATATATTCCTCTTCGTTGAAGCCATATTTTCTGGCCTGGGATCGAAAAAATTCGTAATCAAGGGGCTCACCCTCAAAAAAGAACTGCCCTGAAAAAATATTACCAGCATGTCTGCCACCCACTATTACAGGGGTCACGATATCCCACATATTGTTCTTGCATCTGTAAAGCTTAAATTCCCCTGGAGGAACACCGACAGACAATTCGGTATCACTTTCTACACAGTTCATGCAGGTTTCAGGGTGAACTCTGTGGAACCTGGTGCAAATGTCCTGCCACCCAATACCTACCAGAACATTGCCTTTGAGGTCATCCAGGCTCATGGGGATGTGAGCAAGCTTATAAAAATCGTCCATAAGGGACTGTATCACCACGGAATCAATAATCTCAGAAAGCTCAAGCTCCGTTTCCCGGCAAGGCGGAGGATTACTGTCCGGTTCAGACTTGATGCGTCCCTCAGTCTCACATATCCTGCCTGCAGGCTCAGCTTTTTCTGCCCTCCTGTCCCTGACAGCATCCTGAGCAACAAAAAAACTGCCAGGCAGCGCTCTATTACTATTAAGTTCCTGATCTAATTTCTCACGCACCCACCTGATTTCACTGCCTGCGGTGGCATTGGGCTCCAGATCTTCCCGGCTTTCCTGCAGCACTTCCCCAACCTTCTATCGCCCTTGGTTAAGTCTGACAACTTCAGTATTACAGGAGAGTATAATAGGAGACTATAAATTATAGAGGACTATAAATTACAGACTACTGGTTTAATTACACATTATTCTTCGAAAACACTTGAAGGCTTTCGATATTTGGATTCTCTCCAGATAACCTGAAAATTCATGCCAGTAATAATTTAAATCAATAATATATCATTAATTTCATAATGAAATCTTAATATGTTGATAAATGTTTTGTCTGATGCACTTTAAAAGAAAAGTTGTAGTCGTAGAGTTAAGGAAAGTTTTTTTATTTAAAAACTTAGAAATCAGAAGGAGAATACGACTATTTCCCAAGGATCCTAAAATTTGTTCCAGATCATTGACCAAAAGCTGTTTTTCGCAGTAAAACTGCCCCTGCAACTTATAAAGCTGAATTCCTCCAGATGGCTGTAGAATCATACTGATTTTTTTGAATTCATGCGTTTCCTGGTATCGATTTTGTTTCTAACCTTTGTATGCTCTAACCTGCGGATATTCCTGATCTGTCCGAGTCTTGTCCCATCAAGAAGATACACTTCGGCGTTTTCAAGCTCTATCCCGCCGGACGAGAAAACCGGGCCCAGAAGGTCCTCCTGAGTTGACTCATTGAAGGGTACACCTCCGCAGAGTTCGTTAAAAGCAGGCATAATAAAAACTTCTGGATCAGCCCAGTAATTCCTGTTTTCAAAGTCAAGGTTTCCGAAGCGTTCTTTCAGAATTTCGGCTTTGAATTTAGTCCTGATCCATGCAGGTTCAACTATGGAATACCCGAGGGTATCGGTAAAACGAACTGTTGGGTGGTTGTGTGCAGTAATTACATGGGATGCGCCCAGCAGCTCAGGGGCAGGCCAGGTATGCCCGTGGAAATATCCAATTCCGTCAAGGACGGCCCCTCTTGCAGAATGTACTTTTATATCCTTTTGACCGCTGAAAAGAAATTCAATCCCACCATCATGGTTTCCGGGGATGATATCCACATGCGCATATCCTGCAAGCGTTTCAAGAAAATGTGGGATTTCATCCTTTTCCTGCCAGGAAACCTGCGGGACATTGTGTTTTACATCCCCAAGTAACACTATTCGATCAGGGGAAACTATCTGTACATATTGCAGGATTCGGTCCAGCCTTTCTTTCATGCGGCTGGGCAGGTTAATTCCACTCCTGTAAAGGTCCCATTCGATTCCCAGGTGTATATCGGCAATAACCAGGGCAGTTTCTGTGTTTTTGGCTGTAAGTGCGGGTTCTTCAAGAATAGGTATGATTTCAGGCAGCATAAAAAATCAATGTAGAGATGGTTTTTTAAAATGGCTTGTAAAACACGTTAGAATGCTGAGACAATAACTGGGTAAAGCGACTTTCAGTAATTCAGGCAATTAAGGTAATTTTAAATAATTTTCGGGTAATTAAGACGACATTAAGTATTTTCAGACAGTTAAGATAATTAATGTAATTCTCAGGCATAGTTCAAACAGTTCTGGCGTTCAGGTACAGGATATGGATCTCATGATATATAAATAAAATAGATGTTATAAAAACAGAAAGGGATCGGGAATATTCTATCCAGTCAGAAAAGAGACAACTAAAAAATAAATATCAGAACCATAGCAAAGTTCAGGTTCTGATATCGGTCTTTTGAATATACAGACACAGAGATATTATCTGTTTTACATTCCGTATCTGAGTACATCCTCAATCGTATCTACGTACTGGACATCGATATCCACTTCGTCTTCAATATACTCCTCGGCGTCCACTACTTCCGGAACCCTCTCGACAACAGTAAATCCGCCAATCCTTCTTTCTACAAGGTTGTAAATAACGAGTTCACTGTTTTCTCTGGGCAAAAGGAATAGAGTTTTTCCTCCGACTTCTGCCGCTCTGGCTTTTTCAACGACTCCCCCTATAGCTCCTACATTGCCTTCGTCATCTATAGTACCGGTAAGGGTCACACTATTATTGAGTGTGCTTCCTTCGATTGCAGAGATCGTAAGGAGAGTCATGAGAGCGCCTGCGCTCGAACCATCGACACCCGGGATTTCCTGGTCTGCAGTAATGCTAAAAATAACGTCGCTGCCTGATAGAGAAACCCCGGTCTCCTGCTGCGCGACAAAAACTGCAGTATTTGCGGCATCCTGAAAAATCACACCCATAAGAGGCGTAGTCTGGACAAGCACGCGACCTTTTCCGTCTCTGGTCTCAACCGAGATATTGAGCAGAGCTCCCTCTTCAGATACCACTTCCCGGACAAAAGGGCCTGACCTTTCCAGTTCGACGTTTTGAAAAACAGCCGGAGCCTGCAGGCTGGCAAAGCCCTGCATACCCACAGGGCAAGCCTGGAGATTATTTTCGAGTTCAAAAACCCTCTCGCGGTAATGGTCCAGCTGAGAAGCATAGGACTGGAGAGACTGGTTATTCTGAGTTACTTGTGTTTCCAGTCTTTCATTTTCCCTTTCAAGGGAATTTATACGCGCCTGCATTTCCTGAACCTGCTCCCCTTCAACCGGAACCTGCTCAAACAGAAGAAGGTAAGCATTCGCAACAAGCGACAGGACAAGTATAAAGGTAAGAAGCTTGGATTTCATATGATGAATCATTTTGATGCAGCAGGTACTTATTTCTTACTTAAGACGGTAAAAGGATTTAAAGAGGGAAAAGTGAAAAGAAGAAGCGGATAATACAAAGGTCGGGCTGGAAATTGAACAGTCCGGTCAGTTGAGTTGAACCACCCCAAAAATTTCTCCTATTGGAATACGAACTTGAAGATAGGTATTTATGTAAGTTTATCCGCTTGCCATAAGCCATACTTAAACAACCTTTAGAAGGTTTTACTCCTCATACTTCTTTTTAATACCCTCATTATCCTCTCTTTCATTCTTCCACGTAAGTGTTACTTTCAGGTTTGTTTCCTTATCTGACTTGGTAATTACCGCCCTTCCATCCGTAGTCAGGCGCAGGTTAAAAGCCATCTGAACCTGAGAAGGTCTGC
>DUIO01000073.1 GCA_013330315.1 Methanosarcina sp.
TGAGTTCAAAGATACGGGGTTTTATACGGTTACCCTGAGGGCGGGTAATAATACTGCCTGGGGCAACATTACCAGATCCGATTATATTGCAGTCGGAGACGGATTATATGCTTCTTTTGCTGTTTCCACTCAAAAAGGAGTCGCTCCTCTAACTGTCGAGTTTAACGATACCTCTACCGGAAACGTTACTTCCTGGCTCTGGGACTTCGGAGATGGCAACACATCCACACTCCAGGATCCAAGCCATGAGTATTTCGAGCCGGGAAAATATTCCATAACTCTCAATGTCAGTAATAGTTACGGGCACAGTACTGTTACCTGGAGCGATTACATTAAAGTCACCAATGAAGAAGAAAGCAGCAGTGGGTCGGGGAGTTCCGGAGGCTCGTCAACAGGTGGAGGCGGTGGCTCTCCCGAACCTGCAAGTAATGTTGAGGCCAAGGAGCTTGCTCAGGAATTCGTTACGACAGGAGACCGCATAAAATTTAAGTTTACCAATAATGCGACCTCAATTATGTATGTAAAGTTCGATTCGAAGAGGAATTTCGGTAAGGTTACAACCACAGTTGAGCAGCTTAAAGGAAGGTCTGTCCTTACCCCGAAAGAACCTTCCGGAAAGGTCTATAAATATTTGAACATCTGGGTCGGAAACGAAGGCTTTGCGACTCGTGAGAATATCGCAAATGCCATTATAGGGTTCAGGGTTAAGAGGTCCGAGATAACGGAAAACGAGACTGAAGGTCCGACCGTATTTATGTACAGGTATTCGGGAGGAAAATGGAATGCTCTTCCCACACGTAAAATGGGAGAAGATAATTATTATATGTACTTTGAATCCAGGACCCCGGGCTTTTCCCCGTTTGCAATTATAACAGGCAAGAAGGCTGTTGAGTATTCCGAAGGGGAGCCGGAGTCTCCCGAATCACTGGAACTCCCTATAAATACAAGGAAGGCTGGGGGGTCTGAGACGGCATCCTTGCCCATACCGATGGCAGAGGATAGGGACTGGTCAGGAGCTTCCACGGCTATCAAAATCTTTGTCGGGTTTATGGTAATAGTTCTTATCGGCATCGCTATAACGGAAAAAAGAAACAATAAGTAAGATAAAGAGACGATAAAAAGATAAAAGAAATGATAAGAAAGGAAGAAATGATAAGAAAGGAAGAAATGATAAGAAAGGAAGAAATGATAAGAAAGGTAATGAAGTAATAAGGAAAAAACCTTTGAAAATAAATAAAGTATTATGAAAATAATATTATAAATGGGCGGCAAAAAAGTTTTTTCAGGTAATAAATCTGCTCAACTGTTTATTTTCATAATTACTTTATATGAACTAAGCAACTATGAAATAACAAACTTTTTTGTCGGGATATATATGAGTTTCACACTTAACATAGAAACTGATTTTCTGCCTCAGGAAGTATGTGAGACTATCCGTTCGGCTCTGGAACATGAGAAACATGTTGCAAAATACAAAGTCAAGCGATACTCCATGATTTGTGAGGATTTTGAAGCCAGGTTCGGGTATAGCTCAAGTGAGCTCAGGGCAAAGTTTGAAGCCGGAAATATGGGAGATGAAAGTGATTTCTTCGACTGGTATGCGGCAAAACGAGGGCTTGACCACTGGAAGAAAAGGCTTGAGATCCTTTCGGGAATTTTCCTGTAAGCAGGCTAAATTTATCGCTTTTTCCGAATGGTCCGTATTTCAGGCACCTGAATATAAACTTTGAAATCCGTGCACTCTTTTACGGGACCGTATTTTTGCCTTTAACTATTTCCGTCTTTAACCTTTTGCAGCTTGCAAAGGGCCCGGTTTAAGAGGGCCATTCAGCTTCCGGATATTTTTATATGGATTGGAAAGGAGACCTGGAAGGGAATTGGAGGGGGCTTTCAAAAAACTGCTGTACCAAATTCCATAGTGAAACAGACTTAAATAAAAAAATATAATTAGTCCTTATGTATGAGCTCGTCTCTCCAGTAAACACCCTTGCCGTCCTGAAATATACCGGACACCTTTTGCTGGTCTTCTCAGGAGTCTTGCTTGTCCCCGTTCTTGCTGCACTCTTTTTCGGAGAGTCTGCTGCAGCTTTGATTTATGGAAGTAGCGCTCTCATAATTGCAGGAATAGGGGCTCTGATTCAGAAAATACTTCCGGATTTCGAACTTGAGCTGAAAGAAGCTTTAATCCTTGCAGCTATTACCTTTCCTCTTTGTTCTCTGGTCAGTGCAGTACCAATGGCGCTTTCAACAGGTATGCCTTTTCTGGATGCTTATTTTGAATGCGTTTCGAGCCTGACAACAACGGGTCTGAGCCTTTCTCCTCCTTCCCCTTCAAAGCTCTTTTTTTTCACCCGTTCATGGCTGCAGTGGATCGGAGGAATAGGGATAATTGTACTTGTTCTAGGAATCCTTATACGTCCCGGAACTACGGCATTCAGGCTTTACAGGGTGAATTTTGGGGAAAGTCGGATCCGCCCAAGTGTGGTCGCAACTGCCAGGACGCTTGGTACCGTATACTTTATCCTGACCCTGCTCTCACTGTCACTCCTGCTCCTGAGCGGCATGCCTCTTTACGACGCAGTTTGCCATACCCTTAGTGCAATTTCTACGGGCGGATTCTCAACACAGGCTGATAGTATCGGAGCATATGAAGGTTTTTTGATCCCGTTTTTAATAACAGTTTCCTTTGTAATGGGTGCAATCAGCTTTTCGCTTTATCCTGAAGTTCTCAGGGACCCTGTAATCCTTATCAGAGACCCGCAGGTAAGGTATATGTCAGGACTTTTTTTACTTGGCACGGCGCTCTTTGCCTTTACGCTTTCCGGAGGAGCGGAAGGGTTTGAATTACTGCATACATTGCCTGATGCTGCTTTTCAGACAATTTCTGCCCTTACGGGGACAGGGTTTTCAACAATAGACATAGCCCCCCTTTCGGATGCCTCAAAAGGCTTCCTGAGTGCAATTATGTGTATAGGAGGAAGTATAGGCTCAACCACAGGTGGTATCAAGCTCTTCAGGTTGATTGTAATCGTGCAGCTTATAAGGCTGGTTTTCTACCGCTTTTTTTTGCCAAGAGAAGCAATTACCCCTCTAAAAGTAAAATCAAATGTGGTTGACCCTGAAGAAGTCTACCGCATTATGACTTATGTGCTGCTTTATTCGGTTGTGCTCGCGTTCTCAGCTTTCATTTTCATGCTTTACGGGATAAATTCGGCTGACGCTATTTTTGAGACTTCAAGTGCCCTGGCTACGGCAGGACTGTCAGCAGGTGTGACAAACCCTGGTATACCGTCTCTCCTCAAGCTTGTGCTCTGTGCAGATATGCTGCTCGGACGAGTAGAGATAATTCCGCTTTTCATCCTGCTCTTGCCGAGAACCTGGTTTGAGAGAAGCAGCAAAACCGGAGAAAAGAAAGCTATAAAACATACGGACTAAAAAAATAAATTATAAAAGAAAGTAACGGAATGGGAGTAAAAGAGAACTGTAATAAGAATAGTGGTAAATAATTAATGAAAACCAGGAAGCCTGACAGAGAAGCATAAGGATTATAGAAATTATTAGAAATATAGAAACAATAGGAACCAGAGCAGCAATAGAAATATAAAAACAATAGAAACCAGAAAAGCAATAGAAATATAGAAATCATTAGAAATATAAAAACAATAGAAATATAGAAACAATAGGAA
>DUIO01000289.1 GCA_013330315.1 Methanosarcina sp.
TCAACTTCTTTCATTTATGAGTTATTGCTGTCCTGCGGACCCTGAGAAAAAAAAAGAATGGGAAGAGAAGATGACCCAGGAAATAGATTTTCTGGACAATGATATTAAAAAAGCAAGTGAAATATTCAGTGCTTTAGGGCATCCTATAAGATTGAAGATTGCTTATTTTCTCTCCCAGAGAGACCACTGTGTCTGCGAACTGATATTCAAGTTAGACGAGAGACAGAACCTGGTTTCCCATCATCTGACTATTATGAAGAAATGCGGAGTTATCGAAGCCTACAATAGTTCTAAATGGCGGTTTTATAGGTTGAACCCCGAATTTGCAGGTATTTTGAGTAGCATATCTCAGATACAAAATAAAAGAATGGATTGAAATGCATTTAAATAACCATTAATAAAGTTAAGTTTAAACACCGCACGAACTTAATCTTCACAGCAACAGCAGCAATCCTCTTCCTTCTTATCTTTATTTTCTTCAAAAATTTTTTTGTACACATTTTCTTCATATATATTTGTCCATCCTATCTGTGAACCGGCAGCAACAAACATTGCAACTGAAATGGCTTCTGCGATCTCCTCCTTTGCCGCTCCTGCAGCAATAGCTCTTTGAGAATGTGTGTCAACGCAAAACTGACAGCGCATAAGGACTGAAGAAGCGACAGCAATTAATTCTTTTGTTTTAAGGTCAAGAAAAGCGTCTTTAAAAATAGAATTTCTCATCTGTCCGAAAGCTTCCGCAGTTTCAGGTAATATTTCGTTCAAAAATGACATACTAATATCTCCTATTTAAAACAAAAATTATTGCAGTGAAAATCAGTTAGAAGTAAGAAGTTTTTGGGTATTCTATGCATTTTAATGACCTGGTTTTCTGCAGAAAGCAGAATTCCATTGCATACTGCTCCCTCGATTTTCAGGCTTATGTGTATAAAGTAAATCTTCTTCATCATTTTTGTGATTATTTTCAGGAATCTCTTCTTCCGGTACTGCGTTATTTTCTTTGTTCATATTCAATCTCCTTTTTCCATTGAATATTTAAAAGCTATAATTAAAATAGAGATCCAAATTTTAAAAATACGGGAGACGAGTATCAAGAATAATTGATATAAAGGGAGAGTAAATGCAAAAAATAAGAATAAAATGTTACTCAGCCTGAACAAACCAAACCATTAGAAAAATACTGTTAATCAATTTCAGGAAAAAATAAGAAGCTCTTTAGCATGAAAATCACAGAAATACAAAAGTTGCCCGCAAAACAGGCAACTGTATAAGTTTTTAGCTCAGTAATTATCGTTTTTCATCTCTAAATTTCAACTTTTCATCTGCAAGATTCCAATTAAAGGTGCTTTTCTTAAAATTTATTTTCTACAGTATAGGTGATTACCTTTGTACCGTTTGCAGGAACCGTAATCCTGAATTCAATAGTAAAAGTATCGGTTTCTACAAATTCATCTGAGTTTTCCAGAATCTCCCAATCCCCATAGAAATGTTCTATAACAGTCATATCCTGCGGCTCAGCTTTGCTGTTGTTGATCTGGATCTCATAACTGACCCTTTCTACGTTGTCGCTGACGCGCTGGTAATCTGTCTGGTTTCTTGAGACCGTAAGGTCAAAAGCCGAGCCTACAGCCACTTTAACCTCTTCATTCACTGGAGTATACCTTATGATATCTTCGCCCAGAAACTGCAGTTCCCCCGCGGAATCGGCCTTATAGACCCTTACCACACCTGCTGGCAGAGGCATTCCAGGCCCTGTTTTGTTCGAGTTCTCAAGAATAAGGAAGTCTCGGACTCTTTCACTCAAAGTAATGTCATAGATGAGCTCTTTCTCCACAGGCACGGAGTCCACAGAGAAAAGTGATATCTGCTTTTCCTGGTTATTTCTCAGGGTTGCAGGCCTATCAAGGGTATAGAGGTGGTATTCGGAAAAAGCTTCTTCATTAAAGGGGGTTGCAGTCTGTCCTTCAGTTGCTACCTCTTCAACACGGTCGACAGGCAGGGGCTGCGCAGGTGGGGATACGCGGCTTATCTCCCCGGAAACAAGTTTCAGTGAAGCATTTTCATAGGTTATCCCTGCCCTGTTGTCAATATTCACCCAGCCTCTGATGTCAGCCTGCGTGTCATCTTCATTGCTTTTCAGGATGTAATTTGCTTCCCAGCCTATGTTTTCTGTTAGGTAAGAGGTAAGGAGGTCATGTGTGCCAGCAACAGGAGAATAAATATTCCAGACGATAGTTGGGGTTTCGTTGAAAGCTCTGAAGCGTTCTGCAGCTCTATCCTTGAGAGTTCTCGAAGCACCATAGCTTTCCCTGTATCTGTTTCGAGGACAACACCTCCTTCTTCATATCTCAGCAGCCTGCCGGTATAAGTTTCATTGTTTACACCCACTACTGTAATCTCCCTGCCGAGATATTTTTCAAGCAAACTGGAACTGCTCAGGAGGTCGTACTCATAATTCTGCTCAAGGATAGTTACCTCGCCATCTTCGGAGTCTTCTACCATAACCGATGCAGGGATAATCCCGGAAGCAATATCCGTATATTCCACACGGTTTTCCCCGCTTTCGAGCTCAATTTCCCGCATCTCTTTTACAAGAGCAATCCCCTGTTCATAAATGGTAAGCTCAAGATTATCTTCGCCTTTCACAGCTCCCAGAATCAGAGTACCATGTGGGTCTGAAGACTGGAAATCTGCATAACCCCCCGGGTCCGATCCGGTTTGGTTCGTCCCATTACCGGATACATTTGCCTGAGCAACACCCTCAGGATATAAAGGCGTATAAGCTGAAAAAAATAATGAAAATCCTGTAAGCCCCAAAATTATCCATAAAATGTATTTTGCCACTCCCATGCCATAATCAATGAGGTTCAGATTTATATATACACTGATTTATAGAAAAATAGGAATATCTTTTAACGGAGCAGCCTCGCTCATTATAACTTAACCATTCCTTTCATGCCCGGCGAAGGAGAGAGCTTTCCTAAAAAGGAGTAATAAGAAAAAAAGCTAAAAATTAACCTCAGAAAACGAAAATTTAGGAAAAAAAATAGAAACCTGAAAATAAAAGAGGTAATGCAGAGTTTTGAGTCAAATCAACTCTGCATCTAATTTTTGACACCAGATTTAGAAGGCATGGAAGGATTACTTCCTGCGCCTCAGCCCGTATGCAGAAGCCAGCACAGCAACCCCAATCCCAAACTCGAAAGCTGGAGTGGCCTTGNNGTCGCAGTTTCATTTTCCGGCACGAGATAACAGAGCGGGCGGGTTCCGCCGGCAAAGAGATCATTGATGTTTTCGGTCTTTTCAATGGCATTCCCATCAATGCGAAGCCTGAGACGATCGGGATTTGAAAGGTTGATAGTGTCGTTGTCCACGTTTACAGTAATGACTCTGCCATTGGAAAAGTTCGATTCTACTGCGAGTACTATACGGTCCCTGTCCCTTTCCCTTATATGCATACCCATTGAAGTGTAGTTCACAACCGAAGAATTATTTCCGGCTGCACGGAGAGCGATTTCAGCTCCGACCATGCCACGGGCAATTTCTCGGTTGAGCATCTGATGCATGTATGCAGCACGGGGACTGTAGCTGTATCCTGTCTGCATGAGACAGGGTCCATCGGACTTGCACGGAACATGACCACACTATTATTTACAAGAGTTACTGTGACCCTGTCATTAGAAATTCCAACATCAAGCCCTTCGAGAGGCCCGTCGCCGGAAGCTGCAGCAAGGTAGTTTTTGAAGACAATAAGATATCCCGTAAAGTTGTTTTTAGTAATATTCACAATAATTGCATCTTCAAGATCGTTTGAAAGCTCGGTATCAACTTTTGCTTCCACGTCTTCTGCAAGGTCAAAAACGACGGTTTTATCAGCATAAGCCCGGACCTGCACAATTCCCATGGGATTGTCATGAAGGAAAATCTGGCTGTCAGCGCCTTCGTAGACAGCAGTTGCCCCTGCAATATTTTCTTTTTCAAAGGCAAAACCGGAAACATTAATCGAATCAAAAATCAGGTCTCCGCTGATCGCAAAGTTGCTAATTTCACCTGCATCGGCATCGAAACTGAAAGTNNCTCATATTCTGTGCTGCCTGCTGGCGCATCATGAGATGCTGACGGGAGCTAAGAGAAGATGGCATCTGGTGCATATTCGTGACCATATAGTTTGCTATTTCCTGTCCTGAGACTCCATACTGCTGTTCAATCTCCAGGATTGTAAGTTGCGTATCCATATCTTCCGGAAGTCCGAGGTCGGAAAGTGCAGTTTCAGCCGGAATTCCAAAATTATTGCAGGCATCTTCGAAAGTCATTGATCCGAAGCCTGCAAACCTGCTGTCGTACTGGTCAAACCCGTAACCATTCATCATGCCCTGGCCCATCCCAGGAACCATGCTGCCAGTGGGCTTTCCGCCCGGTCCCATACCACCGGCAGGCCCCCCACTCTGCCCCATCTGAGCAAGAGCAGGAAATGATCCAAAGAATACAATCAAAAGGACGCAAAATACAGATAGGTCTAAACATTTTATTTTCAATTTCGCTCTCATCTTCACCACCCACAGACAATAAACTGTCAATAACTGTCCAGCTTAAAAATGAAAAGTTAAAGAAAAGACAGTTAAAAATAAAAAAACAAAACAGTGGGTTATATGAGCCAATGATATAAAATCTCTTATCTGAAAACCCTTCATATAATCCATATTTCAATAGAAAAAAAAACCGTTTTTAAGTTATATATACTGTGTGCAGATATTTGACTCCGACTTACACCAAATTCGGAAACTTTCTTATACTATGAAAATACAGAATGAGCGTTATGTTTAGAAGAACATAACGTCTTATTATATTTTTTGCAGGTGAAACTATGAAAAAACAATTGATAGTTTTGTTGTTATTGTTGGGAATATTCCTTGCAATAGGGTGTACCGAAAATGGAAGCGAAGCTGCAAACAAAATAGATACCCCGGTCGCAGAAGAAACTCCGGTTTCCGAGCAGGCGTCTGAAACAATTATAGTTTCTGCAGCTGCCAGCCTTACAGAAGCTTTTACTGATATGGAATCACGGTTTGAGGCCGAAAACCCTGGAGTAAATGTGGATTTTAATTTTGCAGGATCAGGAAACCTGCGTACGCAAATAGAGGGAGGAGCTCCGGTTGATATTTTTGCTTCAGCTGACCAGAAAAACATGAACATACTTGCCGGAGAGCATCTGATAGAAAACAGCTCAAGAAAAGACTTCGCCCGGAATTCACTTGTTCTCATAGTCCCTTCAAGCAGTACCCTCAACATAACAGGAATAGAAAACCTGACAGCCCCAGAAATTGAAAAAATCGCAATTGGAAATCCTGATTCTGTTCCTGTCGGAAACTACACACGCACCGCATTGACTGAAGCGGGGATCCGGGACCGGCTAGAAAACAAGTTTGTACTTGCCGAAGACGTCAAACAGGTTCTTACATATGTTGAAAGAGGGGAGGTAGACGCAGGTTTTGTGTATATGACCGATGCAAAGACTGCAGAACCCGGAACAATAGAAATCGTTACCAATGTGACTGTAAGCACCCCTATTAACTATCCGATAGCCGTAGTTTCTGCTTCTGATAACAAAGAAGAGGCACAGGAATTCGTTGATTTCGTAATCGGAGAAGAAGGGCAGGAAATACTGGAAGAATACGGGTTTACTCCCATATCCGAATGAAAGCATAAGCTAAGAGAATAAGAGATGATATCCATGATGGACCAGATATGGTTTCCTATATCTCTCACACTCTGGGTAGCAGCCATATCATCCATTCTTGTACTGTGCAGTGGCGTGACCATAGCTTACGTGTTTGCAAGGCGCGATTTTCGGGGAAAAAAGTTTCTTGAGCTGTTCATGACCCTTCCCCTTGTCCTTCCTCCTACCGTAATTGGTTACTTTCTTGTGATTCTGGTGGGAAGAAACGGGTTTTTCGGACAGATGGTTTTCGATGTTCTGGGAAAGGGGATCATGTTTACCTGGCAGGCAGCAGTCATTGCAGCATATACGGTTTCTCTCCCACTCATGGTATATACCGCAAAAGCAGCTATTGAAGCAGTGGACAGGGAAATTGAGTATGCTGCCTATATCCTTGGAAAAAGTGAACTTGAAACTGCTTTGCAAATAACGCTTCCTCTGGCAAAAAAAGGAATACTTGCAGGGCTGATTCTCAGTTTTGCAAGAGCTATTGGAGAATTCGGAGCGACCCTCATGCTGGCAGGAAATATCCCGGGAAAAACGAACACAATGTCGATTTCAATATACAGTGCATTTCAGTCAGGCAATAACGAACTTGCAGAGGTGCTTGTTTTAATCCTGCTCTTTATGTCCCTGATGACCATCGCCCTGACAGACAAATTCGCAGGAAAATTAGAGGTATGAGATTTGGGCATTAAAGTTGACCTTAAAAAACAATATAGTAAAGCTGAGATCAATGGGAAAAAAGGCACCAGGAAAGCTTTTATGCTGGATATCAGCTTTGAGATGAAAAACGAACTCGTTGTAC
Source organism: Methanosarcina sp. (assembly GCA_013330315.1). Lineage (GTDB taxonomy): Archaea > Halobacteriota > Methanosarcinia > Methanosarcinales > Methanosarcinaceae > Methanosarcina > Methanosarcina sp8098u. The sequence continues at coordinate 6,525 of DUIO01000289.1, forward strand.
TTTTTGGGCCTTCTGGATCAGGAAAGACTACATTGTTTAAGTGCATTTCAGGAATCACGCAGCCAGATAATGGAAAAATAATTGTTGGAAGTAAAGTATACTACGACAAAGACCGGAAAATTAATCTGCCCATACAGAAGCGCAATCTTGGATATGTTTTTCAGAACTGCACACTCTTTCCTCATATGAACGTTAGAAAAAACATAGAATGCGGCCTTGATAATTGGGAGAAAGAGGATAAGGAAAAAAGGGTTATGGAAATGCTGAACCTTCTCCATATTGAAGAGCTTGAAACTCATTACCCTTCTCAACTCTCAGGCGGACAGAAGCAGAGAGTTGCCCTGGCAAGAGCTCTGGCTCCCAAGCCCGGAATATTACTTCTGGATGAACCATTCTCAGCACTTGATATGGAAATTAGGACAAAACTTGCAGAAAAAATAAGAAATCTTCAAAAGAAGATTGAGATACCCTTGTTATTTATTACTCATAACCTTGAAGAAGCATTCCTGATGGCTGACAGAATTCTTATCTTATATGATGGGAAGGCTCAGCAGTTCGGGAATCCGGAAGAAATCTTTTATCATCCTGAAAACCTGCATGTTGCAGAGCTCACAGGCATATCAAATATTTTTGACGATGCTTATGTGGAAGAATATGATGAAAAGTCAAAAAGTGCAGTTTTGAAAAGCGGAAGCCTGAGAATAAAAACGAAATCTCCGAACCTTAAAACAGGGGATAAAATTTCCTGGGGAATCCATCCTGAGAATATAACTTTTCTGTCTCCAGACTCCAGTCCTGAGAATCAGGAGAATAACACTTACTATGCGCATATGAATAATATCATAAATAAAGGACCAAAAAAACGAATTACACTTAAACTTGTAAAACACAATAAAAGTCTGACTGCAGAAGTGCCTGCACAATATGTTGATTCCCTGAAACTGCATGTAGGAGGATTCTGCCATGTTAGACTTGAAGTGAGTAAGGTAGTGGCATTCCAGAGACTTTAAATCTATATGCCAGCTACGATACACTTTCCTTCGTCTCCTGATAGAGGAAATGTAAGAGAGCAAAGCCCCCTTGCAGGGCACTTGCCGGAGTTTTTCATTTAAAGCTAAATTTGAAGAAAGACTAAATTTGAAGAAAGGCTAAATTTGAAGAAAGGCTGAATTTAAAGAAAGGCTGGATTTGAAGATTTTTCAAAGATCTTATTCCAGAAACTCAGTCTTAAGCAGGAGAATCAATATCTGCGTTCCACTGTGAAAGAAACCTTCTTCGAACCGTCTGCCGGCACGGTTACTTCCCATTCTGCAGTGTAAGCGTCCACTTTTTTATAAGTGTCGGAACCTGTGGTAATCTCCCAGTCTCCGTAGAAGTGCTCTACGATCCTTACTTTCTGAGCCTGGGATTTATGGTTTTTCAGTTCTACCTCATAGCTTTCCCGCCAGACGTCAGTGCTGACCTTTCTGTAGTCAGTCTGGATTCTTTTGCCGGTTATGTCAAAAGCATTTCCAACAACAACTTCGATTTCCTCGTCTTTAGGTGTATGGTCTATGCTGTCTTCACCGAGGAACTGGAGCTGCCCTTCGGAGTCGGCTTTGTATACCCTGAGAACTCCGGCAGGGAGAGGCATTCCAAGGCCTTTTTCTTTTGAATTTTCAAGGTTCAGGACTACCTGTACTTTATCGCTTTTTGTGACATCAAAGATGAGTTCCTTTTCCACTGGCACGGAATCCGCAGAGAGCAGGGAGATTTGCTTGACCTGGTTATTTTTCAGGGTAGCTGCCCTCTCAAGGGTATAGAGATGGTACTCAAAAAGTGATTCTTCAACAAAACCTCCCTTTGCCCCATCATAGGCTACCTCCTCTGCTTCCGTAGGCATGTCAGAATAGCCTGGCTGCGGAACGACCATACGGTGCACTTCACCTGCAACGAGCTTCAATTTGGCGTTTTCATAGGTAGTCCCTGCCCCGTTATTTACGCTGACCCAGCCCTGAATGTCTGCTTTTGTATCATCCGCATTTGTTTTTACTATATAGTCTGCCCTCCAGCTCATGCCGCCTGTAAGGTAGGAAGTGAGGACACTCCGGTTGCCTGCTACAGGGGAATAAATCTGCCAGACCAGAGTAGGTTTTGTGAGCAGCCCTGCCGAGTCAGGAAATTCATATTTGGACACTTCCGTAAGACTCACAACCTTTCCGTCGTTCAGCCTGAGCACAACCCCTCCGTCATGGCTGAGGAGCGTTCCGGTGTATGTTTCTCCTTCCTTTTCAGTCGCAGTGATTTCCTTATCAAGGAATTTATCCAGGATTTTGTAACTGCTTACCAGGTCGTACTCATAGTTCTGCTCAAGGACAGCCGTATTTTTATTTTTCGTATCCTCAAACATGACTGAGGTAGGGTCGATAAGTGCAGCAACATCGGTGTATTCAACCCTGTTGACTCCGGTTTTTAAATCAAGTCCCCTGCGTTCTTTTACAAGGGCAAGGTTATCATTGTAAACCGTAACCTCAGTTGTCGAATCCGTCTCTGCGGCTCCCACGGTAAGAAATTCAAGAGGATTTGAAGGCTTTACCTTTGTGATCAGGCTGGACGAAGACTCAATTCCATTAGGAATTATTTCAGGAGCTGTTTCGTCCTCATTGGTGCCGATTTCACTTTTATCTGCCTGAGCTGTATTTCCAGCAGAATCAGGGTAAGCAAATGCCCCGGCTACGGCTACAACCCCGATAAAAACCAGAGCAAGCCATACATAACTTTTTCTCGTTATCATAACAGAGAATAGAACACTGTTTTATTTATATGTGACTTTGACTGCGGANNACCAATACAGAATATAGAATTTAAGATAGATAAACCCAAAAAAGATGCCAGAAAGCCCGAAAGAATAAAGGACTCGTTTTCATGAACGTGATTAAAATACTCAAAGCAGGAAACCGGAAAAAATTTTCTTATTTTATTCCTGGTATTATTGCCGGTATTGTACTTGTTCTCTTTTTTGCCGGAACCATAGCCACGGTGTCAGCCTCTGGAATCGAAGCAAGCAGGGAAATCTCTGCAGGAACGGTTTACGCAGGTGAGACCTTTACGGTGACCGTGCACATAAGGACAGACCAGTATATTGAAGCTCCCGCTCTTGACGAGAACCTGCCTGAGGGGTGGAATGTCAGCAGAATTGAAGATGACGGAGCCGTATTTCAGAATATTGAAACTTTCAAAGAATCTACTATGGAATGGATCTGGGTAGAGAGCATTCAGGCGGCCGGAGAAAAAACTGTTGTATACAGGGTCTTTGTGCCTTCAGTCATTGAGCCTGGGAACTTCACATTCTCAGGCAACGTTTCCGCATACTCCATCCCCTCTGTTCCTGTTACAGGAGCTTCGGAGATAATAGTCACATACCCGCCTCCCGAAGCCAACTTTTCCGCAAGCCCTCTCTCCGGTATTGCCCCCCTTAAGGTCCAGTTCACGAATTTATGTACAGACAACGCTGACGCATGGGAGTGGGACTTCAATGGGAACGAAAGCGTTGATTCTTCAGAAAAAGACCCTGTCTGGACCTATGAAACCGCGGGCACCTATACTGTAGTTCTCAAGGCAGTCAACAATACTTACGGAACAGATACCGAAATAAAAACAGACTTTATCATAGTCACCGAAGAAATCCCATCTTCCGGAGGAAGCAGCAGTAAGAGCAGCGGAAGTAGTGGTGGAGGTGGAGGAGGCGGATCTCCCGAATCGAGCAGGAATGTAGAGCTCAAGGAAATCTCAAATGAACAGGTTTTCAAAGGAATCCACACAAGTTACACCTTCAAAGGAGGCATAAATGACATCGTTACCATTGAGTTTGACCCTAAAAAGAACTTTGGAAAAACAACCACAATTGTGGAGATCCTGAAGAATACTTCCGTAATAGTAAAAGAGCCCGCTCCGGGAATTGTTTATAAGAACCTGAACATCTGGGTCGGAAACAGCGGCTTTTCAAACCCTGAGAACTTTGAAAATGCAATGATAAGTTTCAGAGTAAACAAAGCATGGCTTTCGGAAAACGACATAGGCGAAAGCACTATAGCTCTGTACAGGTACAGTGAAGATAAATGGGCTGCACTGCCAACAACCCTCACCGGAGATGATGAGAACTACTTCTACTTTACCGCAGAAACCCCGGGTTTTTCACCTTTCGCAATCGTAAGCCCGAAAAAGAATAGCCAGTCGTCAATCGAAATCGCTCCTGCTACGGATAAGGAAAATAATATAACAAGCACAGGAAAGACATCAGGAGAAGAAAATGACGGGAATCCGGCTTCAGATGAAGAGAAAGAAAATAAAAGCGCTCCGGGAGCCGGAATTTTGTTTGCAGCAGCCGGGTTTCTGGCGTCTTACGTGAGCATGGTGAAAAAAAGAATGAAATAAATCTTCTAAAAGCCTTTCAAGACCGGGAAGGTTTCATGAACCTTCCTGTCTCAAAAGTAGTCAATTTCCACCAGGATCAAATATATCCGCATTTTTCAAGCCATGTAAGGGATCTTATCCATTCCCCTTTCGGCTCCCTTGAAGTGCCCACAACAAGCCGTTTAATGTCCCCTACTTCTTCGACTACGCCCCGGGCTTCTATAGTCTCACCAGGGAGAGCCTGACCTGCATAGGTATGGGTGTATGAAAGGACATGATCAATTTCTTCATGCTCCACTTTGTAGTATGCAGGGCTGTCAAAAGCAAAATCGGCATTTTTGACCGTAGCTTCGATCTTCATTTTAACTGTATCTTTTCCTCGTAGCAAGGGCTCCTTAATCTGGTCCCATTCCTTTACGAAAAGGAGGTCAAAATATGTGCCTTCAACCATGCCGCGGTTTCCTTTTCTGGATTCGTGCAGCATGAATTCGTCAAAAGAAATCTCGGGAATTCTTTTTCTATAGATCCTCTGCCACATATCCTTATCGAGTTCTTCTATTGGTCCTTTTTGCTGTTTTGCAAGGGATATGGCATCTCTTGCCCTGAACCACATGGGACCATAGACAACAAAATCGATGTCTGAGGTTTCATTCTGCAGACCTGCAAGCATTGAACCGGTGACTCCCATGCTTGTCCTCGGGATTCCTGCAAGGTCAAGTACTTTTACAATCGCCCTTACACGGCTATCGGAATTAATAAGCTCGGGGATTACATCAGAAGGGCGGAGCACTTTTTTTACTTCGGATTCAGGAACAACATGTACGTCCTGGACCCAGTCGGGCCTGTTTTTTTTCATGAACTCGAAAGCCGGACCGAAATCGTACTTTTTGTACCGCTTTCCACCCAGCTCCCTCTCCCCGGTCTCATCCGGAACATATCGGAGTGTGGCTCTTATTCCATCATTGCGGAAATAATCAGAGACTGCAAAAAGCCAGTCATCTTTCGTAAGAAGAAAATCTCTGAGGCGTGTTTTAATCATTTGTACCAACTCTGCAACCAGTTCTGGAATATATAATAAGTATTATAAGTATTCGGTCTGCCGAGCCTAACTTCCATCGATCGGTTTTCGGCTAAGAATAATTTTGCAGTGATTCGGAAGACAGGATTTCAGTCTTAAGCCAGTTTTCCTGATATCGGGCTTAATAACGAAATAAAAATGACAGTTAATGAAAGCTTGAACGCTATAATGGCTTGAGTGCCTTTTTAAATAATTGGCAGAATATAGATGTATTGCACCAGTCTAGATGTATTGCACCATTCATGTATTTAATTGTCAGTATTTTATTCATACTAATTATCAGTATTTCATTCATACCCGATTAATTGTATATGGGAAGAAAAAACGAATAAGAAAATTGAGTAATATATACCAGGAGTAATATATACTGAAGAAGTAAAATAAAAAATGCCGAACATTGTCGAAAAAATAAACGGAATAACCTGCATGTGCAGAAGATCCGAGGGAATATTTTTGAGAGATGATCCAATTGCAGAGACGCTTGAAGCCTGGATTATCAGGCTAAGGCGAGAATTTCACCGGTACCCCGAACTCAGCTTCGAAGAATACGAAACGCAAAGACGAATTCTGGAAACCCTTAACGAATTGAGAATAGAAGCCAGGAAGATTGCTGACACCGGCGTGCTTGCAAGCATCCGGGGCACAATGCCTGGTCCCTGCATTGCCCTGAGGACAGATACTGACGGCCTGCAGGTCCAGGAGGAGCTTACGGAAAGGAACAGGGACTACATTTCCGGAAATAAAGGAGTAATGCATGCCTGCGGCCACGATGGGCATATGGCAATGCTCTTTGGCGCTGCAAGGCTTTTTTTAGAAAACAGGGACTTTCCTGGAGAGGTACGCCTGATCTTCCAGCCCGCAGAAGAAATTCCCCCGGGCGGGTCCGAGAGAGTAATTGCAGAGGGTGGGCTTGAAGGTGTGGATGCGGTAATGGGCATGCACATATTTACAAACCACGAATCCGGAAGTGTTGGTTTTCGTCCCGGACCTTTTATGGCAAGCACAAATCGTTTTGAGATCATCTTTAAAGGAAAAGGCGGGCATATCTCAAAGCCTGAAAGCTGCATAGACCCTGTAAGGATGGCAACAGACTTTATAAGCAGCCTCTATCCTGCCTTGGAAAAGCAGCTTGAACCGGATAAATATGTTCTTGGTATAGGAAGGATCGAAGGAGGAGCCCAGTTTAACAGGACTCCTGACGTTGTGGAGATCCTTGGGAGTTACAGGACCTTTGACAGCGAGACTACGGAAGTTATCGACCTGACTATAAAAGATTGCCTTGATAGGATAAAAGAAAAATATGCAAAACCCGGAGAAGAGTTCACAGGGCTTCCTGACTATGACCTTGATATCCTGCACGGTTATCCGGTTCTCGTAAACGACCCTGTTTTTACGGATACGGTTACTCTGAAACTGCAGGAAAGTTTTCCTGAACTCACAGTGTATCCCGAAATAGAAAAGACCTTTGCTGCCGAAGACTTTGCAAGTTATTTACAGGTAGTGCCGGGTATTTTCATTTCTCTCGGCACCCGGAATCAGGAAAAAGGAATTGTGGAGATTAACCACTCATGCACGTTTGATATTGATGAAGATATCCTCCTCACAGGTTCAGAAATTTTCTACACCATATCTCTGGATTTCCTGAAGCACCCTGAAAAATACCTGAATTTTCAAAAATATAATGGTCCCCATAAATATATTGAGAAAGCCTGAATCAGGAAAGTATGGTTATAAAACTTAAATTAAAGAAAGAAGATAAATACAGGCTCTATAAATTAATCGGGAGAGAAAAAATGATTATCCAGAGGTATAATGATTCCATGCAGGGAGAAATCAGGGACGTTGTACTCGAAGTCCTGCTGGAACACGGCTTTGAGTATGACAGGCTCAAAGATGCTGACCTGAAGGATATTAACGGCTATTATTTTGCAAAAGGAGGCACTTTTTTTGTAGGGCTTGCCGACGGCAGGGTGGTTGGCACTGCAGCAGTCAGAAAACTTGAAGGAGGCATGTGCGAAATAAGGCGCATTTACCTTAAAAAGGATTTCAGAGGCAAAGGTAACGGAGAAAAGCTTTTTCTCGCGGCTCTGGATTTTGCCGGGAAAAATTGTGCAGGTGTCGTGCTCAAGACCGATACAACCCTCAAAAAAGCAATAAGCATGTACCTTAAGCACGGGTTTACTTTTGTAGAAGAAAAGGAAGGGTATCTGTATTATGAAAAACGGTTTTAAAAAACCGTTTCATGCTTCCTTTGCTTCGTTCTTCCCGCAGGTTTCATTCTTTCTTTAGGTCCCGATTTTATTTTTTCCAGCAGACCGTATTATCTGTCCGGTAAAACACATGAACCACCTTCCCTTTTTGCAAGAGCCTGAAGATATTCGAGTACTGCAAGCACGAAGGCTGAATGGGACCAGGCGAGCGGGAGGACAGAAAGAGGTCTGCCTTTATCGTCTATCTGCTCTGGCATAAGGCCTGAAGGATGAGCATGAGCTGCGCACCAGTCAAGAAGCTCAAGTGCCCGGTCCAGGTTCCCAATTGCAGAATGCCACTGAGAGAGCCAGAGAGTACAGATAATCCAGCTGTTCATGTAGCCGTAGTAGCCGTCATGGAGATACCTGGCAATCCCGCCTGAAGGGCGCAAAAGTTCGCGCTCTATTGCTTCCATTGTCCTGACTACTCTGGGGTCATCTGGAGGGAGAATTCCAAAATACCAGACTGCAAAGACCGAAGAATCGAGGGTCGGCTCTTCAAGGGAGCGCCTGAAACGCCTGAGCTTATTATCATAAAGCTTCTCGATAATAGCCTCTTTTAGCCGGTCTGCAGCCTCTTTCCAGGCATCTGCGTTGCCGTAGTCTCCAAGGGAGCGTGCAAGTTCGCAGGCGCCTTTAAGCCCTGAATAAACTGCACAGGCGCTATAGGTGTGTACACCTTTTCTCTCTTCCCACAGGTCGAAACTTGAAATTGGAAGACCGGTTTCCTGGCTAATTGCTTTTGTGAGATAACTGGCTGCAGGGATTACAATGCCTCTGTAATGCCTGCCTGTAGTCCATACGCTTCGTGCGATTTCCCAGTTGTTGTACAGTGCGTAGATCGGAAGCCCTGTCTCATCAATCTGAATCATGGGTACCGGGTGCCAGGTGCTCCCGAAGTCTCCGGCAGGCGTATATTTATGAAGGAAATTGCCTCTGGGAGTAATGGTCTTTGAGAAAAACTCAAATGTTTCGGCACTCAGATGGTGGTAGCGCGCCCTATCAAGAGCAAGGCAGACCCATGCAGCATCTCTGGGCCAGCAATAGGTATAAAGGTCTGCCCCAAACTGCTTGATATCCGAGTCGCAGGACGCAATTATCGAACCTCTGATATCCATATGGGCTACTGATGCAAGCAGGCTTCTGTAAAAGCTTTTTATAACTCTTTCGGGAAGCTGCGGCATCCACGCATATTCAGGAAGGACGGATATGCGTTCTGTAAACGAATTCCAGAAATTGAAATTATGGTGGAAGAGGTCGTTTCTTCCGGCTTCTTTTACCCTTTTATGTATTTTAAGTACGCTGCAGTAATTTTTTCCAAGGACAATCCAGGAATGCACTCTTGTTGCTTCTCCCGGTTTTAATTCCGGGAGGGTCCAACCAAGTGTCGAGTCTACAGAACCATGAGCTACAGGGTTGCCGCTCAGGCTTGCGTCATTTTCCATGTCTCTCCAGGTACCTTCAAGCCCTTTCCATTCTGCAGTTCCCACAGCATACTGGTCAAAAGAAGGCTCACTTGCATGCAGAAAATAGCGATCGCGCTTATAATGGATAAGGACATGCTTATCAATTACGGCAGTTTCTCCTATTTTGGTCTCAAGAATCCTGTAATTCTGATTGGAAAAAAGGCGAAGGCGCCTTAAAGAGTTGGAGGTATTTCTGACCTCAAATGTCCTGTAAAAGATGTTTGTGGACGGGTGGACTGCCTCCCATACGGTAACTCTAAGGCCCAGTTCCGGATTTTCAAAAATTGTTTCCCCGATGTTTGAGACAACCTCTCTGCAGGCTTCATGTATTTTTTCATTAACTGCCTTTTTTGCGCCTGTCGTACCTGTTGAATCAGAAGTTCTTTCCGAATTATTTTTCGAGATATCAAGAATTCTGTCACAAAACTCTGTTGCAAAATCGGACTTATATCGCTGCCGGAGATCCCAGTTTTCAAGCCAGCTGCAGTAAAAGGAATCAAGGTCGCATATACCGATTCTTATCGAGTTCCCGTGATTCTCAAGCCCCACATAAGGGAAATAGATATCCCTTATAGTCCCTCTTTCATCTTCACAGATCAAAATTTTTCCATTTCCGAAAATTAGCGGCCTAATTTTGGATACCTCCTACTTCAGTTTTTCTTTCTGGCTTTTTTATATTTTATTTCGTTATTTATTTCTTTATTATTCAGTTATCTATTTCATCATCTATTTCAGTTATCTATCTCTTCATCTATTTCAGTTATCTATTTCGTCGCCTATTTCATTATCCATCCAGCTATCTATTTCGTTTCTTTTTACACTTATCGGATTATAAAGTAAATTAATTCCTGAATTCAGCCCGGATTTCGGCTTGTCCAGAAACTTTGCCTGCTATTTAATCATTTGATTTATACAGGTAACTATAACTTATTGGAGCTTAACATTATTTTGGGGGTTTAACTTTCTTTTTCAAGCCTGTACTACAAATAAATCTGTGTTATGTATTTAAAATCGGCAAGATCCGAATGTATAACTACTTACCTATATACACCATAACTTGTTGACATCTGATATAAAGTATCGATATATTTCCTGTAACCCTGTAACTGGCCTCTAATCAACTGAGTCGGTTTGATGTGCCCGGATACAGCTGTATAACGCAGGATCAATGTTTGAGCAAGAGATGTTTGAATCCAAATTACAAGGAGAAATAGGATCCAAATTATACATCATGTTTACAAAAAAATTAATATGTTACCCAAAATATTCAGGTAGAAGGAAAAACTGTTGAACAATAGCTTTAATCATAAAGATTATTTGCCCGAAAAATGACTCTGTGAAGAAATCAAGGGTTCAGATATTCGGAAAGAAAAAATATTGTTTAGGCGCTCACGATTTCCAAGTAAGATTGTTGTCCACACAGGAGAGACAAATTAATTTCCTGCTAATTATATATATAAATTTCATACGAAAGTTTATATTTAGTTGCGTTCTTTTTAATATGCTTTAAAAAAACGAAATCTTTAACGAAAGTATCCACATACAAAAAATGTGCGTGTTTACTATGGCTTACATAAAAAAAATATGTCCCGTTTGCGGGAAAGAATTCTTTGTCCTCAAGAGTGCCGAGGAAAAGGCAATATACTGTACTCTCGCCTGCCTGGCAACAGCTCAGGAAAAATTCGAACGCAGAGGCAGAACCTTCCCGAGCTTTAGCTGAGCATTCTTATTTCAGACAAAAGAACTCAAAAACTGAAAGGGAAAACACCCGCGAGAGGGACGTTTTTCCGCCTTTTTTATTTTTAGGCCCTTATTTTCCGGCAATCTTTCTTGCTATCCGGGTTACGTGCCTTCCCTGGTAACGTGCTATCTCAAGTTCATTTTCCGAAGGCTGGCGGCTCCCGTCCACGTTGACAATTGTCGAAGCACCGTACGGGCTGCCCCCTGTAATCTCATCCATCCTACTCTGCCTCTTTTCCGCATAAGGAAGCCCTACAATTACCATCCCAAGATGAAGCAGAGTAACATGAAATGTAAGAAGTGTAGACTCCTGTCCTCCATGCTGTGTGTTACTCGATGTAAAAACACTTCCCACCTTCCCTACAAAAGCATCTTCACTCCACAGCTTTCCGAGCCCGTCAAGGAGTGCACGCATCTGAGCAGTCATCATCCCGTAGCGTGTAGGAGTCCCGAATATCAATGCATCTGCATCAGCCAGAACCTCTTCATACATATCCCGGGTTACAACCGGAATGTGGGCAAAAAGCTTTTTAGCTTCTATTGCCCCCATTTTTTCCAGGACATCCTGCGGTAAAGTCTCAGGCACCTGATATATTCCAACTTCTGCGCCTTCAACCTCCCTTGCTCCTGCAGCGACAGCCTCTGCCATCTTAAAAGTGTGTGCATGAACACTGTGGAATATTATGTTTACTCTAACCATTAGATCCCCTCAAAAAGCCGTTAAAAATATACTGAAGTGCAATCTGAGTCCTAAAAATAAAATAGCCTGATATCAGCCTCTTAAAACTCCAGAATTCTCCTTAAAGGTAATTTTCTGATACTTTATATAGCTTGTTGGCAAAAGTAAGGACTCTTTACCGATCCACTTTTCTCAGTCCAAATTTCCTGAAGCATCAAAATAGTTATTAAGAAATATGGTGTATAAGCTGGACATGCCCTCTCTTTCTATCGTAATGCCTTCCATGAATGAGGAAGAAACTATTCGTATCTGTATAGAGAAAGCCCAGTATATATTCAAACNNTTGTATAGAGAAAGCTCAGGCTATATTCAAAAAATATGATATAGAGGGGGAAATAATCGTTGCTGATAACTCTTCGGACAGGACTGCAGAAATTGCAGCATCCATGGGTGCAAAAGTTATAGGCCCGATAAAAGGGTACGGAAACGCCTACCTTAAAGGGCTGGCCGAAGCCAGAGGGGACTATATCGCTATTGCAGATGCAGACAACACTTATGACCTTCTTGAGCTTGACAGGTTCCTGGACCCTTTAATTGCAGGAGAAGCCGATTTCATAATGGGTACACGGCTAAAAGGCGAGATCAAAGCAGGTGCTATGCCCTGGCTACACCAGTATATAGGAAACCCCATCCTGACAGGGTTGCTTAATTTCCTGTTTAAAACAAAAATTTCAGATGCACACTGCGGCATGAGAGCTTTTACCAGAGAAGCCCTCGAAAAAATGAACCTTAAAACTCACGGCATGGAACTTGCATCCGAAATGGNNGCAAGATGCAGGTTAAGGATTAAAGAGGTCCCCATAACTTATTATTCACGCAAGGCTCCCTCCAAACTGCGTTCATTCCAGGACGGCTGGCGGCATGTAAGGTTCATGATGCTTTACAGACCTGTCCCTTTTCTCTATCTTCCAGGAGCTTTTGTTTTCATTCTTGGTTTTATCATAACCGCCTCTCTCCTTCTTACGGATAATGCCGCATATAACAGGCTGCACTCATTTATTCTGGGCAGCATGCTCCTGATTATTGGCGGACAAATCCTTGCAACGGGCGGATATATGAAAACATATGGTATTATCCATGGGATATACAGGGATAACAAAGCAGGGAAGAAATTGCTGAGCTACCATTCTCTTGAAAAGGAACTGTTAGGCGGCTCCATTATTTGGGCATCAGGTTTTATCCTCGGGCTGAGAGTTGCCTATTCATGGGTCAGTTCAGGATATGGTTCCCTTGCAGAGATTGAATCTGCAGTCATTTCAATGGTCCTTGCAGCAGTAGGGCTCCAGCTGATTTTTGCTGCAATTTTTGTAAGTGTAATGCTCCTTGAGGTTGATACTGACTGGTAAAGTGATTAGATGAAGATTGCCTTCGTATATGACGCTGTCTATCCCTGGGTAAAAGGGGGCGCAGAAGTACGCATTCATGAGCTCGGAAGGCGCCTTTCTTCACAGGGACATGATGTGCACCTTTTCGGGATTAAATGGTGGGAAGGTGAAGATGTTTTTCAGTATGAAGGCATGACCCTTCACGGCGTTTGTAAAGCTCGAAACCTGTACGCAAACGGCAGGCGTTCAATTTCCGAAGCGCTTGTTTTTGCTGTAAAGCTGTTTCCGGCTCTCCTGAAAGAAAGGTTTGACCTTATTGACGTAAGTGTATTTCCTTATTTTTCCTGTTTTACCGTAAAAGTAATCTCAGCCATGAAAAATACCCCCGAAGTGTTTACGTGGCATGAAGTATGGGGAGATTACTGGTATGAATACCTCGGAAGAGAGAAGGGATTTTTCGGGCTTGTAATAGAGACCGCAGTTGCAAAGGTCTCAAAGAACAATATTGCAGTCTCGGAATGGACAAAGGACAGACTTGAAACTCTTATAGGAACGGATAGAGAAATAGAAGTTCTGCCCAACGGAGTCGACCTGAAATTAATCTCTGGAATTAAGCCAGCCTGTCAGAACTTATCCGGAAGCCGGGAAGGAAAATTTTATGATATTATCTTTGCGGGCAGGCTCATAAAAGAAAAGAATGTCAACGTCCTGATAAAAGCGGTTTCACTGCTAAAAAGAGAGATTCCTGAAATCTGCTGTCCTATTGTTGGAGACGGACCTGAAAGGAAAGCTCTTGAGAACCTCACTCTTGAGCTCGGCGTACAGGAAAATGTGAAATTTGAAGGGTTTCAGGAGTATAGGGAATTAATTGCAAAAATAAAAGCCTCAAAGGTTCTTGTGCTTCCTTCAAGCAGAGAAGGTTTTGGAATGGTTGTAATCGAGGCTTTTGCCTGCGGCGTGCCTGTAGTGACGGTTAGAGAAAAATACAATGCAGCACAGGGTCTCGTTGTGGACGGAATTGACGGTTTTATCGTGGAGTTGAATGAGAAAGAAATTGCACATGCCGTCAAAAAAATAATTGAGGGCAGCTCGGAAAGTGAAAAGGCTTCGGAAGCTGCGTTAAATGAGGCTAAAAAATATGATTGGGACGAAATAGTTGAAAATATTCTCTCAGCTTATAAAAGTTATATAAATAGTTGAAAATATTCTTTCAGCCTATAAGAATCATATAAAATATCTAAATTTATGGATACTATGATAAAACTGAGTTGATCCGATTGAATAAAGGACTTCGATTNNTATCTTTGTAGTCTTGACGCTGATAGTTTGAATCTCTCTGATACTGCAGTCGGAATTACTAAATAGCATTCTCTTTCAGATCTGTAAGTACAGAATTCAATAATACTTTCCGAAATTAACCTGAGACTTCAAGTATACCTCAAAAAACCAGGAAAAAAATAGAGAAACTTATACGGCAGAAGAAATTATACAAAAGAGGCTCCAACTTATTTTCCAGGAGTGCGTTCCACTTAGAGGATTATGCATGTCTAATAAACCCGAGCTGTCAATTATAATCCCGATTCATAATGAAGAAGAAAATATACTTGAGTTGTATGAAAACTTATACAGCACCCTTTTACTGACGGAAAAAAAGTATGAGATAATCTTTATTGATGACGGGTCTACAGACAATAGTTTTGAAAAAATAAAAAGCATTAAGGATTCCAGAGTCAAAATTGTGAGGTTCCAGAGAAATTATGGAAAAGCTGCGGCTCTCTCCTGCGGATTCAAAAAATCAAAAGGGGATATTGTTATTACTCTGGACGGGGATCTGCAGGACGACCCCAAAGAAATCCCCAGATTCATCGAAGAGCTGAAAAAGTATGATATGATTTCAGGCTGGAAAAGTAAAAGACATGACCCGGTTTCAAAAACCCTGCCTTCAAAGTTCTTTAACTGGTTAACTCGGTTCATAACCGGGGTCAAAATCAATGATTTCAACTGCGGATATAAGGCATATAATAACTATGTTGTAAAAAATATAAATTTATATGGTGAGTTTCACCGGTACATTCCGGCTCTTGTTTACTGGAGAGGTTATTCGGTAGGAGAAATCGAAGTAGAGCACCATCCGAGAATACATGGAGAATCAAAATACGGGGTAGAAAGGTTATTAAAAGGATTTCTGGACCTGATAACGGTTACATTCCTTATGATGTATAAAAAACGACCACTGCACATGTTCGGAGGCATTGGATTCCTTCTTGGATTTTGTGGGATGCTGATCTCCATATACTTAATGTTTTTATGGTTGATAGGGGAGAAGATAGGAGACAGACCTCTTCTTATGCTCGGGATTCTACTTACGGTAATAGGGGCTCAGTTTGTTTCTCTTGGCCTTATAGGAGAACTGATTACAAACTCGAGAAACAATGATGATTATATTATAAAGTATGATAGTTATGAGCTGGAAAACGGCAGGTAAAATTGCGGTTACTTCCGGGTTAATGCTTTACCTTGTAAGCAAACTCGATGTAAACACAATATACGAAATCTTTACTCAAATAGATCTTGTATTACTTACTCTTTCATTGCCTTTCATTGTCCTGATGTACCTTATAAAAGCAAGAAAATGGCAGGCACTGCTTGGTTGTATAGATGTTGAAATTCCAATTAAAAGNNCTGTAGACGCTATTTGTTTACTAATATTGAGCGTATTATCAACTGCTCTTTTTTTTAAGGACAGGACCCTCATTTATTTAATGATTTTAGTCGTGTTACTATTTATTACTGGAATAATTATCACTATGAATGAGAGGACAGTAACATTTGCTTTTAAAAGTTTTTCTCAGGGAAAAGAATATACAGAAAATTATATGAAAACAATCAGGGAAATTACAGGGAACAAAAAAGCCTTGTTTTTTGTTTTTTCCTTAACTCTTGGGTATTACATTTTAAACCTGCTAGTGTACTGGATAGTAATAAAATCGCTAAGTCCGGCTTTAAATAATATTCTAA
>DUIO01000290.1 GCA_013330315.1 Methanosarcina sp.
GAAGCTGCCAGCTGTACAAAGAGCGAATTTCTTGCCAATATGAGTCATGAGTTACGGACACCGCTGAATTCTATTATAGGTTTTTCGGACATTCTTCTCGAAAAGGCTTTTGGGGATCTCAATGGAAAACAGCTGAAGTATGTCAATAATATCTCTGTAAGCGGAAAACATCTTCTTGGGCTTATAAATGATATTCTTGACCTCTCAAAAGTAGAGGCTGGAAAAATGGAACTTCATTACAGTGAGTTTTCTATCGACTCTGTTTTCGAAGAGGTAAAAGCTATCATTTCCCCTCTCGCCCAGACAAAAGCTCTTGATATCACCTTTAAAGTAGAAGCGGATTGCGGGGATATTCAGGCTGACAGAAGCCGGCTTATCCAGATACTTTATAATCTTGTAAGCAATGCGATAAAATTTACTCCTCAGGGAGGAAAGGTCTCTGTACATTGTAAAAAGAGCGGGAATAGAGGCATTTTTTCAGTAATAGATACTGGAATTGGTATTTCTTCTGATGATCAGAAAAAGCTTTTCCAGCCCTTTACCCAGATCGATTCATCATCTTCAAAGGAATACTGCGGAACAGGGCTTGGGCTTGCTCTTGTAAAGAAAATCGTAAATCTTCACCAGGGCGATATCTGGGTGGAAAGTGAGATTGAGAGAGGCAGCATATTTATGTTTACCATTCCTCTTACCAAGCCGTCCGAGCCTCGAAATATTAATGCAAAAAATCTTAAGAATGTACTGATAGAATTTGATCTGAGCAAAAATGTTAACCTTCCAGCAAAAGAAAGCGAAAAAGATCTCCAGAGTGAAATAGAGCTCCCTGAAATTCGCCTTCCTGAATCGAGCGTTGAGGTTCGGAGCCTTGTTCTTATAGTCGATGATGACAGGAACTCTAACGAACTGATTTCTGTTGTCCTCAGGGAGGATGGATACAGTACAGCCTCTTTATACAAAGGTAAAGACGTTTTGGAAGTTGCTAAGAAACTGAAGCCTGACGTTATTACTCTTGATATTTTCCTCCCCGATACTAACGGCTGGCAAGTCCTGAGGCAGTTAAAGAACGACCCTGATACGGCTCAGATTCCCGTACTTATTGTCTCGGTGACAGATAATAACGAACTGGGTACTGCCCTTGGAGCAGTCTATTCTTTTACGAAGCCTGTAAAAAGAATAGAACTTCTGGGTTCTTTAAGGGAAATTACAGGGAGGTTCAGGTTTGAAGAGCCAAGAATTCTTATTATCGACGACGATGAGAATGCTGTGGAAATGCTCAGTTCAATGGTTGAACCCGAAGGCTTTGAGGTGATAAAAGCTTATGGAGGACAGGAAGGTCTGGACCAGCTTGCCTCAAACCGGCTGCCGGATATTCTTATTCTCGACCTTCTGATGCCGGATATCAATGGGTTTGAAATTATTTCCCGCCTGAGAGCAAATGAAAAAACAAAAGATATCCCTCTAATTGTATGTACTGCAGGAGAATTTACTGAGAAAAATATCGAAGAATTGAACGGTGAGCTGAAAGGGAATCTGATCTCTATTATGAAAAAAGGTACTTTCGGAAGAAAAGAGTTAATTAATAGGATAAAACAATTAGCTATGCTGAAGAGGCGTAATGATGAAAGAAATTCTTATTGTCGAAGATAATCCAATGAACATGGAATTGATCCTGGACCTGCTGGAGTTTTACGGACACCGTGTAACCGAAGCTGAAGATGGTATAAAGGCTCTTGAACGTCTTGCTGAAAAAAAGTTCGATATTATCCTTCTCGATATGCAGCTTCCCAAAATGGACGGGCTTGAAGTTCTGGAAAGAATAAAGAAGAACCCTGCAACTGCAGAGATTCCAGTAATAGCTGTCACAGCCCATGCTATGAAAGGTAGCGAAGAACACTTTATCGAAATGGGCTGCGTGGATTATATTTCAAAACCGATAGATATCCACAGGTTCAGGTCTCTGATTGATAAATATCTTGGTGAATAAAAGGAAAAGGAGTTTCAGCTTAAATGATCTGAAACCGTGTTTAGTCTGGAGTTATGAATACAAAACTTCTTGAAAAACTGTAAAAATGCTCTAAATTTTCATAAACTGTCTTATGGCTTTCAACTGTCCTGTGCTCTCTCCAGATATTTCAACCTTAAATGACATAGAATTTTAGAGTTAATCTAAATAGCTTTAAAATCCGCAGTCAATCTTAAAGAGCGTCAAACTCTATAAAAAATATGTTAAAGAATAAACTAAGGTTACCTGAAAGAGTAAGCCAAGGTTAATGGATTATTATAATCGGAAAAATTTGTTTTGATTCAGGCTACTTTTTCCAATTATATTTTCTCCAGCTGTCTGGATATCTCCTTATAATGTGAAAAGAGATCCTCGCACCATTTAAGTGCGCTTTCATCGAAGCTCATCAGCCGCTGATGGTCAAACTTTCCTTTTTTATCAAAAAGTACAAGTGAGCAGAAACGTTCAGTTACGACGTTTTTAAGGGTCACGTTTTTGTCGCAGATATAGACCTTCGAATTCTTTGATTCTACCAGAGCTTTCAGATCTTCATAATAGTCCTTTTTCATCCTGTCAAAGACCGGCTCCGTTAGAATAAGACACATTTCTGCTCCTTTTTTAATCAGTTCGGAATAAATTTCAATATGAAGAGGATTAAAGTATGAGAGGAACATTTTTATGTTTTTTGACTCTAGCAGGTTCTTTTTAAAATCTTCAGGGACTTCAAATAGCCGGTTAAGGTCTGCCTCAAGCATGAAATAATTTCCGAGCTCATCTATCCTGTTGAGGAGGTTCTCGGGAATTGCGGTAAAGTCATGGTTAATCCAGTAATCATAGTTTTCTTCGAAAACCCTGACGGTGTCCAGCAGAGGCTCCATTTTCTCAACAACTATTTCTCCCATATCAGAAAGCCTGTAAGCACTCTTTTCGTCCTGCACGATGAGGCGCCCTTCTTTTAATTTCTTGATCTGGGGCATAATCGAAGTTGAGTTTACGTTAAGGGCCGTTTTTATTTCGTCTCCTGTTTTGGGTCCTTCTTCCAGCAGGAGCAATACATCTTTCCTTTTTTCGGATAGGAACGCTAGGTCAATCAGTGATATCTTCATTTTATTCCATCTCCCCTAGAAGCTTCTTAAGTAGCCGGAGTATTTCTCCCTACTCTTTTTTCGGAAGCAACCTTTATTAGCAAAAGTCCTTCCTTTCTCCCAGGATAAAATCGTAAAGGGGACTTAGTGCAACACTCATTCGCTACTTTTCAGTTGATTACTTATATTTTTTTCCAAAAAACACTTACTTTCTTAAAGTTAAACTTCTTTCCTTACCTTTCTCTCTGTTTTTTTCTTCCATTTTTAAAGGATATTCTGGGTTAATTTGCTTTCCTTTTTGCCGGAATCAAGCCAGGCTATTTCTCCCAAATTCCTTTTTGCTTTTTGACCCGGTTTTTTACATTTTCTCTCATTTAAGCCCTCTCTGCCTGTAATAAATACATTACTCATAAGTTTTAATATCATTTTCCTTTACGGCAGATTTTTCTGCCCTCATTAAGCCCTTTTTAATCTCTACTGTATTTTCTCTTTTAATATGAAGTGCTCTAATCTCTTTAAAGCACTTCTGCGAGAGAGCCCAAAATGTATCAGAGACATTAAAAATGCTACATGAAATCTTGTGTTGAAGTCTCAGGTTCTGTAAATCTTCCTGTTGCGCCAACAATCATATATTGCTTCAATATAAATTTACTCTTTAAGGTTCTTTAAAAAGGTTCCATGAAAATCAACTTCTATGGAGTCATCCGTTCCGGACTTTTTTAGAAAGTTTAACATGGAGCAAAAATAGAAGCAATTTAATGAGCGAATTATTTTATGAAAAAGTAATTTTATGATAAAGTAATCTTGTGAGGTTATATTCTGACAAAAAAGACGGCAGATAAACCTTTTTTGGAAATGGGACCGGAGAAAAAAGAAAATTATTTGTTTAGATTTGTACGGTAATCTATCTGTTAATAGGAGGCTGTACT
>DUIO01000288.1 GCA_013330315.1 Methanosarcina sp.
GAAGAGTTCGGGTTTTTTAATGGACCATTTCATGAAGGATTTTACACTTACAAGGTCAGAAGCAACTGTGATAGGACCTTCCATACCGCCGATAATTGGCACGTCAGGACCGACTTTTTCCCTGATAATCTTAATTGCTTCAAGTACTGCTGGGATTCTGCCTTTCTGCAAAAGGTCTGCAGGGACTGCTGCGCCTTCGAGGTCCTTGGGATAGGGGTGACCGGTAACAGAAGGCTGCCTGTTCTTGGTACCCATATTGATCTCACAGCCCATAGCTTCGACAAGGACAGTAAGGCAGTAAGGGACCCTTACAGCTTCAAGTCCGCTGAGCTCGTAGTTGGCGATTGCCAGCTTTGCCATAAGTTCAGGGTTGGTGTGGGATTCAGGCCAGGGGGCTCCAACTGTGTCCATGAGTTCCACAATTCCGGTCTGGGTTACGGAACAAACAGGTACTTTGTCAACAGGTTCGCCTTTCAGGGCGGCTAAAAGTCTTGTTTTAAGTGTGAATTCGCTCATATCGGTCATACCTTTTTTATTTTTATCCTTATAGATTTATTTTTATTACAATTTTACTGTCTACTTGACAATATTATATAGACCTTTTCAATCCAAAATGTTTCACACTCCAGACTAGAGTATCCAGAGTTCAAAACACATTAAAAAACTGCGGTTTTCTTTTGATAAATGGAAACAGATAGTTCCGAATTACTGTTTTCTCTCGCCTGAGCAGGAAAGAGAATAATCCAGTCAAAAACATTTCTCGAACCCCTCATTTGAGTTAGAATGCGGACATTTTTTTAGTTAACAAATTATAAAAACTATTTGTTGGGAATTTTTTTCTGCCTTTTTTTTGATAAATAGGGTCATAAATTTTAACCTCATTACCTGGCCTTTTTCCTTTATAAACAGCTACTAGCCGCCAATTTTTTTCTTCATTAACCTCTAATGGATTATGACATTTTGATGACATTGATTGGTTGTTTTAATCCAGTTTTTAGAAACTGAGCAGACTCATTAGCGTTAAGTTTCTTATTCTTGCGCCACATTGAATTATAGGGGGTTCGATGGAAAAAAAACTGGCCGGAAACAAAGAGAGAATATGCTCCCCACAGGGGGACGAACATCTGATTCCTCTCTCTGAATTCCTGCAGAGATTGGATACAGGCGAAAATGGGTTAAGTGAACAGGAAGCCGTTCGCAGACTCCGGGAATGCGGCCCAAATATCCTCGAAGAAGCCGGAAAGGAAAGCATATTTAAAAGATATATCCGGCAGTTCCGTAACTTCTTTTCCATTCTGCTGACCGTAGGAGCCATTTTATCTTTTTTTGGTGAATATCTTGATCCTGGGAAGGGAAATATTTATATAGGGATTGCCCTTGTCGGCGTCGTCATTCTTAACGGGACTTTCACATTTATACAGGAATACCAGGCTGCAAAGACGATGGAAACTTTCCGGCAGCTTNNCTTGTGGCAGGAGATATAATACTGCTCGAAGAGGGAGATAAAGTTCCTGCAGATGGGCGTTTGATTGAAATTAATTCCCTGAAAGTGGACAATTCCGCCCTTACCGGAGAATCAGAGCCGCAGCTTCGCTCTCTTGAATGCACTCATCCGAATCTGCTGGAATGCCGGAATATGGTTTTTTCCAGCACTCTTGTACAGAGCGGAAATGGTAAAGCTGTCATTTTCGGAACTGGGCAGAACACCCAGATCGGGAGCCTGGCAACGCTTACGGAGCAGACATCTTCCGTGGACACTCCTATCAGAAAAGAACTCAACCATTTCATAAAGATTATCTCAGCAATTGCTATTTTCCTTGGAATTACCTTCTTCTTGCTTGCGTTTTTTCTTCAGGATATTTTTCTTGCAAGCCTCATTTTCGCAATAGGAATTATCGTTGCCAATGTCCCTGAAGGGCTTTTGCCTACGGTTACACTTGCCCTCAGCCTTGCTTCAAGAAGAATGGCTTCCAGAAATGCCCTTATAAAACAGCTCGAGTCCGTAGAAACTCTTGGTTCGACCACTGTTATCTGCACGGACAAAACCGGGACTCTTACACAGAACAGGATGGCGGTGAACTCCCTTATAATAGGGTTTGAAAGCCTTGAGCCGGAGATGCCGCACACTCTTCAAGAAAAAGTTTCAGGATATGATTTAAAGGAATACCATTTAAGAGAAAATATAAAGAAAATCCCTGCTGGGAAAATTATTGAATCAGGAAATGTTGCTAATCCGGCTATTAACCCGGGGAATATTGATGAATACGGAGGTGCTGCCTACCCGGGAGCAGGAAAAATTTATATCTCAGGGAATCCCGGCTGGATCTCTGAAAAAATTCCTCAGGTTTTCATAAGGGTTGCAGGGCTTTGTAATAATGCGAAACTTTACGAAGCTCCTCCAGGATATACAGGCGACCCGACGGAAGGGGCACTTCTTGTTTTTGCTAACCGTTTCATAGATGTAAAAGCACTGCAGCATGAATACCCGAGGCTTGAGGAGTTTCCTTTCGATTCTCTCACCCGGCGTATGGAAGTTATCTGCCGCACCCCTGAAGGCAAACTTGAGGCATACCTTAAAGGTGCTCCCGAAGTTATTGTGAAGATGTGCGAATGGATTCTGGATTCTGGAGATATCAAAAAACTCCATGAGACCGGGCAAAAAGAGCTTCTTGGCAGGCATTTAAAGCTTGCAGAAAAGGGAGAAAGAATAATTGCCCTCGCATTCAGGCATGCAGATGAGCAGAAAGAATATACCGGGGATTTTATTTTTCTGGGGTTTATCGGGATTGCAGACCCACCGCGTCCCGAAGCTAGGGAAGCCATTGCAAAATGTCATGCTGCCGGAATTAAGGTTGTCATGATCACGGGAGATCACCCGGTTACTGCAGAGTCAATTGCCAGAGATGTAGGGCTTGCTGTATCCGGAAAACCTGAGATTATCACTGGTGACGAGCTCAAATCCCTTTCCCATACTGAACTCTCTTCAAGGCTTAAAAACCCGAGCATTGTCTTTGCCCGTACTTCTCCTGTCCAGAAGTTGAAAATCGTACAGCTTTTCCAGGCAGAAGGCGAAATTGTTACCATGACAGGAGACGGAGTTAATGATGCTCCTGCTATTAAGAATGCTGATATGGGGGTCGCTATGGGAAGTGGCACTGATGTAGCCCGCGAGGCTGCGGATATGGTGCTCCTTGATGATAATTTTGCTACAATAGTAAATGCTGTGGAAGAGGGCAGAACCGTCTTTGATAATATAAAAAAGTTCATTGCTTACATTCTTACAAGCAATATTCCTGAAATCCTGCCCTTCATAGCTTTCGTGCTTTTTTCCATTCCCCTGCCGATGCCTGTCCAGCTAATCCTGGCAATCGACCTAGGAACTGATATCCTTCCTGCTATTGCCCTGGGAATTGAGAAAGGAGAAGGAGATATTATGAGGAGGCCTCCAAGGTCCAGGGATGAAAAATTACTAACTCCTCAAGTACTTTTAACAGCTTATGGAGTAAAAGGGCCTATAGAAGCCGCTGCAGGTTTCTTCTGCTATTTTGTTGTACTTTTTGAAGGTGGCTGGGTTTTTGGTGAGCAACTTCCAAATACTAATCCCCTCTACATGCAGGCAATAACTGCTTTCTTCTCAGCCGTAATCATTTGCCAGATCGCTAATTTATTTGCTTCAAGGACCAGGTTCCAGTCTGCCTTTTCAATGGGGTTTTTTGATAACCGTCTTGTTCTCCTTGGAATCGCAAGCGAATTACTCATCCTTGCTATTATTATCTGGAATCCTTTTGCTAACATGATTTTCAACACAACACCTATTGATTTCAGGTACATGCTGCTTGCCATTCCTTTTGCGGTTTTCCTTTTCGGGGTTGATGAACTTAGAAAATACCTCCTGAAAAAGAACGTTAAGTGGGTGTCAAGCTTCTTTAAGTGGTGATTCCCCTCGTTTTATTAACTCTCAGCATTTAGTTTGATTACAATAAATTCCTGCTCCATAAATTCCTGGTTCACAAGCTTCTGATCCCTTCTCGATGCCTATCTCCGCAAGTCAGTGAATGATTGGAATAAGCTTTAAGAATAGAGTCCGAAGAAAAAGCCGATTCAGGTTAGAGGATTCTATGCAAGTAAACTTCACAGGGATATGGTAATTTATGAACATTGAATTTAGTAATTTTTATTCAAGATGTTTTTCTAAATTCTACTTTTAATCCTTTTTTTCGAAAAATAAAACCATAATATCTCCTTTTAATTATCATCTCTGGTTAAATTTTTATACTATGTAGGTAGAATGTGTTTAGATATAAATCCAGCTTAAACTGCCTGTTATAGTATCCAGTTTCTTATTTAAGTTTCAACCCCTCCGAGCCAGAATATGAACATAAGTAGAAAAATCTTTGTAATTATTTACATAATTTTTGCCCTTCTTACTTCAATTGTCATTTTTGCGTCTCAGAATATCCTTTACTCAAGCTTTTCCGACCTTGAGGAAAAAGAGGCAATTAATAACGTAAAAGACGTGCATAATGCAATCGATTTTCAGATTCTGCAGCTGGACGAGACAAACTCTGCCCTTTCTTCAAGGGAAGAAATCAGGCATTTCATGCAAAGCGAAGACTCTGAAACTCTGGGAGGAACTTTACTCACAGATCTTTTCAGCCTGAACGGTTGCGATTTTATTTTCTTCGCCAGCAGTTCCGGGAACCTTATATACTCTCAGGTCTCAGATTCTAAAAATCTCATTAATACCTCCGGCAGCTCAATAGTTCCTGAAATAAGCCAGAAAATAAATGATGGGAGCCTTCTTTGTAAGGAAAAAAACAGCCCTTTAAACGGTATAGTCTTTCTGAGTGACGGACCTGTAATTATCTCCTGCTATCCTGTGCTGGCTGCAACCGGCAATAACAGCGAGATATCCGGGACTATTCTCCTGGGAAGGAATCTGGATACCGGTTTTGTTGAGTCCGTCCAGAAAATTACAGGAAATCCGGTTCTGCTCTACAGCCTTAACAGCATGCCTTCCGATTTCCAGCAGGCATTTTCCGAAAATAAAAATGAGAGCTATGTATATGCCATAGAGGGTAACAGGTTAGCAAGCTATTTTATTCATGAAGATATCTACGGAGACCCTGCTGTTGTTGTTCGGACCGATGCAGATAGAAATATCTATGCCGTAGGAAGAAAATCCCTTAAATACCTCGTAATTTTTCTCCTGTTTTCAGGCCTTATTGTTGGAGCGGGCTGTAAATTCCTTCTGGATAGGGAAGTTGTATCTCGAATTGTTACTATCGATAATTTTGTAGATAAAGTTGGGAAAGACGAAGATTTCTCAACCCATTGTGTCATTGGCGGAGATGACGAGCTTTCAAGGTTAACTGATGGAATCAACCAGATGATCGACCGCCTGAAGATTAATTCCAATATATTTAAAGCTCAGGAGCATGAGAAAAAAATAATTCTAAATTCTCTGAGCGAACTTGTGATTTTCATGGACCTTGAGCTGAGAATTGTCTGGGCAAACAGGGCTGCCCTGGATTGCGCAGGTCTTGAGCTTGAAAATATTACCGGGCATACATGTAGGGAATTTTCTCCGATATCCGATGTTTTTTCGGGAAAATCTCTTCCTCGTAAAGCGCTCGAATCCGGAAAAGAGGAATCAGGAGAGATAGTTACTCCGGACGGAAAGGTCTGGCTGGTCCGTGCGAATCTGATAAAAGACGAAAATGGAAAAACAACCGGGATTCTGCAAACAGGGCTTGATATTACAGCACACAAACGCTCAGAAGAAAAGCTCCTTCAGGCAAAACTGGAAGCTGAAGCTGCCAGCTGTACAAAGAG
>DUIO01000206.1 GCA_013330315.1 Methanosarcina sp.
TCCAGGATCGATTCTCTCTTTCCCTGTTATTGTTTGGGAAACGCTTCAATAAGGCTAACACTCTTATATGCGTAAAAATTATTAACTGCATCAATGGTCTGCATCTATGAAAATCAAATCCGAACATGTCAGGAGAATATAACCTTATCTTGAATGTGCACTTTAAGAAAAGGACTTGATTTATAACGTAACAGGTCTTAACTGGAGAAGTATAAATGTATGAGGGTAAAAACTGAGCCTGCAACCATAATCTTAAGTGCTTGAAGAGCAGGTAGAGTTCAGGCGGACCTCCAGGGTTATTGACCTTTCCCTGGGTCCTTAAATGTTCAGGTGCGTTCCATTAAGTATTCAAATAGCCGTTCAATTAAGACAGAGGAATAGAGAACAAGTAAGAAAGAGAAGAAAGAACGGGTTTTTAAAAAAGTTCTGGGCAAGCCTGAAATCTTAAGCAAATTTAAAAGGACCTGTTTCCTGAANNCTAAGTGTAAAGATAGGGCTTTCATAGAATAAAGAAAAAATCAGATAACAGCTCCTGAAGAGTAATCCATAGCTCACTATTTGATTTCATACAATTTCATATAATTTCATATTCTTGCTGGAGGTAAAAAGTACAATGAGAGAAGGTACGGACCCCTTTGGGGTAAGAGACAGCATCGAAACAACCGCCGGAAAAGCTACGATTTACAGACTGGGTAAACTGGAAGAAAAGGGCTTTGAAGGGATTTCCCTGCTCCCCTACTCTATAAGGATCCTGCTGGAATCCCTGCTCCGGCATGCGGATATTCAAAAGAGGATAATAACTGCAGAAGACGTGGAAGCCCTTGCCCGCTGGAGCCCTGAGAATATAAGTGACAGGGACATCCCGTTCATTCCTTCCAGAGTAATCATGCAGGATTTCACAGGCGTCCCCGCTGTGGTTGACCTTGCAGCCCTACGCTCGGCAATGAAAAGGCTTGGGGGCGATCCTTCCATGATTAATCCAGTAATTCCTGCCGATCTGGTGATTGACCACTCGGTCCAGGTTGACTCCTACGGAACGGCATATGCACTTGGAGAGAATGAGAAAAAGGAGTTTGAACGCAATCGTGAGCGTTATACAGTCCTGCGCTGGGCACAGAAGGCATTCGATAATTTCAGGGTTGTACCTCCAGGNNTCCCATACCACAATGATCAACGGGATAGGAGTGCTCGGCTGGGGAGTAGGCGGCATAGAAGCCGAAGCTGTAATGCTCGGACAGCCCTATTATATGCCTGTTCCTGAGGTTGTCGGATTTAAACTCTACGGGAAACTGGAATCCGGCGTTACTGCCACTGACCTTGTCCTTACGATTACTAAAATGTTAAGAAAGCATGGGGTAGTCGGGAAATTTGTTGAGTTCTACGGGCCTGGCTTGAATTCCCTGAGCCTTCCGGACAGGGCTACTATTTCAAACATGGCTCCGGAATACGGGGCAACACTCGGGATTTTCCCTCCTGATCTGGAGACTCTTGACTACCTAAAAAGGACAGGCAGGACAGACGAACAGGTTGACCTCGTGAAAAAGTATCTGGAAGCACAGGACCTTCTTTACACTGTCAACAAACCCGAACCTGTATTCAGCAGTAACCTCGAGCTTGATATGGGAACTGTAAAGCCCTGCCTCGCAGGTCCAAAGCGCCCTCAGGACCAGCTTTTCCTTAATGAAGTATCGGAGAATTTCTGTGAAACAATGAAGCAGACTTTTATAAGGAAAAAAGATGGAGGCGTTGAGCTTCCCAGAGATCCGGCTTACATCCGCTGGCTCGGAGAGGGAGGAGCACCTGTAGAGGAAACCGAAGCTGCGGAAGAGAGGGGAGTAGAAAAGGTTGACTCCGTTGAGAGGAACTCCAGGCTCACACATGGCTCCGTTGTGATCGCATCAATTACTTCCTGTACGAATACCTCTAACCCGTCAGTCCTCATAGGAGCCGGACTGCTTGCGAAAAAGGCAATTGAAAGAGGTCTGAGAGTTAAATCCTTTGTAAAAACAAGTCTGTCCCCGGGCTCAAGAGTGGCTACCGAATATCTTGGAGCCGCATGTCTCCTGCCCTACCTTGAAGCTCTCGGTTTCCACCAGGTTGGATACGGCTGTACTACCTGTATAGGTAACAGCGGACCTCTGCCGGAACATGTTTCAAAGGAAATTGAAAAAGAGGACCTTACAGTTGCAGCCGTGCTGAGCGGAAACAGGAATTTCGAAGGCAGAATTAACCCTCTCGTCAAAGCAAACTATCTTGCTTCTCCTCCACTCGTAGTTGCATATGCAATTGCGGGAACAGTAAACATAAACTTTGAAACTGACCCGCTCGCATATGACCCGAATGGGCTTCCTGTCTACCTGAGAGATATCTGGCCCGGGCAAAATGAAATAAAAGAAGTTGAAAAGAAAAGTGTCAGACCTGAAATGTTCAAAAAAGAATACTCAGGTGTTCTCGAAGGCCCAAAACTCTGGAAAGAGCTGGACGTCCCTGAAGGCACTCTTTACGACTGGAGCCCGACTTCTACCTATATTCAGGAGCCTCCTTATTTTGTGGATTTCCCGCAAACTCTGCCTTTGCCAGGCGATATTGTGAATGCCAGAGCCCTTGCTGTTTTTGGAGACAGCATTACCACAGACCATATATCTCCTGCAGGAGACATTGCAACAGAAAGCCCCGCAGGCAGGTACCTGATATCATGGGGCGTGGACCAGAAGGATTTCAACTCTTACGGCTCCCGCAGGGGTAACCATGAAGTAATGATGCGCGGAACCTTTGCAAATATCCGGCTCAGGAACAAACTCGTAAGCAGGGAAGGAGGCTGGACTGTTTATCACCTCAAAGGAGAAGACTTTCCTCCTGAAACCTGCAGGGAAGGAATTCCGATCTATGATGCAGCTCTGCTATATGCAGAAAACAATGTTCCCCTCGTTGTTATCGCAGGAAAGGAATACGGAACAGGCAGTTCCCGTGACTGGGCAGCAAAAGGCACTTTCCTTCTTGGGGTAAAAGCAGTTATTGCAGAGTCCTTTGAGCGTATCCACAGAAGCAACCTGGTAGGCATGGGAGTTCTGCCCCTGCAGTTTAAGGCAGGCGAGAGCGCAGACACCCTCGGGCTTACGGGAAAGGAAAGCTATGACATCATTGGCATTGAAAAAATGGAACCCCACGAAGAACTTACCGTAAGGGCAAAGGATGACAGCGGAAAAGAGACAGATNNTGCGGGATTCGGTGAAGAAAAAATAACAGGTTACTCATGCTATAAGAGTAAAGAGAAGTTTTTTACTGAGGTTCCTCAAGCCCGCATAAGGCTTCTTTTTTGGAGCCTCTTTTCTTATCCGGACAGGATAAGAGATTATTTTAGGGTGAAAGCAGATATTAGAGGCTCTTCACCTTAAAAAAATAATATCCGGGGCTGAATACAGTTAAAAGGTTTAAAGAAGAATGGGCCCCAACTTATTCAAATATATTTAAAACAATTTAAACATACAATTTCAACAAATTTAATATACTTATTCGATGATAATACACTTGCATTGTCACTCTATTTTTGGACCCAAAAAGTTCCTTCGTGTTAAATCTTTCACGTATAATCAGAGGATTCCCCAATTTCAAAGTTTTTTGAAAATCCTCTAGGCATAATTGCGAGGTAGAAAATGAGTAAAAATATATGTTTCATAGACGGGCTGGAGGGCATTCTGAAATACAGGGAGGTAGACATTAACGAACTTGTCGAACTCCCCTATGATGCAGTTTCCTATCTGCTGATCCGGGGGGAACTCCCTGGAGAACGGGAACTTGCCGAATATTCAGCCCGCCTGCGTGCGGAGCGCGAAATTAACAGGGAGGCAATGGATGTTATCCGCATGTGCAACTTCAATGTTGACGCTATGGAAGCGTTGCGCACCGTCGTTTCTTTCATATCTCAATTCGATCCGGACCTGAATGACAATTCTCAAGAAGGGAATATGAGAAAAGCCATAAGGTTAATCTCTATGGTCCCAACCATTGTTGCTGCTTATTACAGGACGGCGAACGGAAAAGAACCTGTACCCCCAGATCCTTCCCTTTCTCACGGAGCTAATTTCCTATATATGTTAAGAGGGAGCAAACCAGATCCCCTGGAAGCTGAAGTGATGGAAAAAGACTTCATCCTCAGTGCCGAGCACGAGCTGAATGCCTCCACTTTCTCCTCCAGAGTTACCGCCTCGACCCTCTCAGATCTATATTCGGCCGTAGTTTCAGGGCTTTGCACTCTCAAAGGTCCGCTGCATGGCGGAGCAAGGACAGAAGTTATGACCATGCTTGAAACAGTCGCAAGCCCCAAAAATGCCGAGAAATTTGTCCTTGAAAAAATTGANNTCCAGAAAACTCGCTGAAGCCAAAGGCGATATGCACTGGTATGAGACTGCCGAAGCAATTGAAAATACAGTTATCCGGGAACTTGTGGAAAAAAGGGAAAAGCCAATCTATCCGAATGTTGATTTTTATTCCGGGGTTATCTACAAATATATGGAAATTCCTCCGCAGCTTGCAACTTCAATCTTTGCAATCGGAAGGATCTCAGGCTGGGTAGCACACTGTTTCGACCAGTATGAGAAGAAAAAGATCATAAGACCCAGAGCATTCATGCTTGATGAATGTTGAAATCTCGAAAATCTGAAAAACCAAAACTGAAAACCAGGAATAAACTGGTTTTTCAGGTAAAAGAGGTTCATAGACAGAATACAGGTTAAACAGAATAAAGTTTAACGGAATATAGCTTTCAGAATAGAATGCTTTTATTTGTTCTAATTATATCACTATTGATATCAGGTAACAGAGCATGAAGCTCTTGAAGCCTGGGATCAGATAATCTTTTTATCGTCTAACAGCTTTTTGGTATCCAGATACCCATGACTTATAGAAATTTCATAGATCGGTTAAAAGAAAGCGGAAAACTGATCGAAGTTCAGCATCCCGTTTCCCCACGGTTCGAGGCTTCGAGAATTGCAAAAAAAACAAAAGCTCCGATCCTTTTCCACGATATTTCAGGCTCAAAGGTGATTATGAATCTTCTCGGGTCCAGGGAAGAACTTGCTTCTATGCTTGGAGTCCCTAAGGAAGAAATCATTAGAAAACTTTCAGAAGTTTCTCCTGAAGGTGAAATCAGAGTGGTTTCAGAGTCTCCTACCCTTGAAGTGATAGAAGACGAAGTTGACCTGACAAAACTCCCTATTCTTACCCATTTTGAAAAGGACGGGGCTCCGTATATAACTGCGGGGATCGTTGTCTCCGAATACGGAGGCATAATGAATGCTTCGATTCACCGTCTTATGCTTATTGGAAAAGATAAGCTTGCAGCCAGACTTGTCCCCCCAAGGCATACTTATATCCTGCATAAAAAGGCGGCAGAAAAGGGTGAGCCTCTTCCTGTTGCAATTGTCCTGGGATGCGACCCCACGATTATCTATGCAACCTCTACAAGGGTTCCTGCTGGAAAAGAGTTTGAATATGCAGCTGCCCTCCGAGGAGCTCCGGTGGAACTTTTTGAGTGCTCAAACGGAGTAAGAGTACCTCATTCCGAGATCGTTCTAGAAGGGTATATTGACCCGAAGGAGAGAGTCGATGAAGGACCTTTTGTGGATATCACGGGAACGTATGATGTGGTAAGGAAAGAGCCTGTTATCCGAATTACAAGGGTTATTCATAGAAAAGATCCTATTTACCACGGAATTCTGCCGGCCGGGCCTGAACATCTTCTGATGATGGGAGTACCTTATGAGCCGAGAATATACAGGGCTGTAGGTGAAGTTACAACTGTCAAGAATGTGGTCTTAACAGAAGGTGGATGCTGCTACCTGCATGCAGTTGTACAGATAGAAAAGCAGACTGAAGGGGACGCAAAAAACGCTATTATGGCTGCTTTTGCAGCTCATACAAGCCTGAAGCATGTAGTGGTAGTTGATGACGACATAAATATTTTTGATCCGTCTGATGTCGAGTTTGCAATTGCTACCAGAGTAAAAGGAGATATGGATGTTTTGATTATTCCCAATGTCCGTGGCAGTTCCCTTGATCCCAGAGGAGCACCGGATGGAACAACTACTAAAATAGGGATTGACGCGACAAAGGTTCTTGTTGAAAAAGAGAACTTTGAAAGGGCAACAATTCCTGAAGAATAAAAGAAAAATTTGCATCAGTTTAAAAAACCTCTTAAATTAATCGTATATGGAAACTTAAAAATGAGATATAAAATGTTAAAGATCCTGCCTGTTTCAATATCTATGTTATCAGGGTTTTTACATTATCTTAAGGCCTCTGTTTACCTTAATACTTATAATAGTTGAATTGACATAATAAAACTGTTTAAATATTTTGTACCCTGCATGTACTACCTGGCATTTAGAGAGTGAAATTTCATGTATCTCACAAAAGAAGAAGAACAGATCCTGAATGGAGAAGCCGGAGAGACTCTCAGGCAAGCAATTGAGATTCTTGTGGCTCTCGGAGATATCTATGGCGCGGACAGATTGATTCCTATCAAAAGCGCCCAGATTGCAGGAGTATCTTATAAAACAATAGGTGATGCCGGGCTTGAATGGATTTCAGATCTTGAAGGGCAGGTAAAAGTCCCCTCAATCCTTAACCCGGCAGGAATGGATCTGGAAGACTGGGAGAGGTTGAGAATTTCTCCCGAATTTGCAGAGAAACAGAAAGCAATTGTCCAGGCTTATAAAAAGCTCGGGATTCGGTGCGAATGCACATGCACTCCCTATACTCTAGAAGGCTTTTCAGTGAATTACGGCGACCACCTGGCATGGAGCGAATCTTCAGCTATCTCTTATGCAAATTCCGTGATAGGAGCCCGGACGAACAGAGAAGGAGGGCCATCAGCCCTTTCTGCAGCTCTTCTTGGAAAAACTGCAAACTACGGATTTCATCTTGATAGAAACCGCGTGCCTGAGGTTTCCGTTAGTGTAGAGTGTTCACTTAAAGAATCGGACTACGGAGCACTTGGGTACGTGGCAGGGAAACTGGTAGGGAACAGGGNNAGACCGGAAGCGGACGAACTGAAAGCCCTGGGAGCTGCAATGGCGGCTTCAGGAGCGGTAGCTCTTTACCATGTTAAAGGAGTAACCCCCGAGGCCCTCAAAATAAATTTTGAAGAGCCGAAAGAGAAAATAGTTATCGAGAGAAGCCAGCTGGACGAGGTGTACGGGAACAGAAAAAAAAGCGGCAGCAAAGAGCCAGAGCTGATTACCATTGGATGCCCTCACTGCTCTGAAACTGAGCTTAAAAAGGCGGCTGAATTCTT
>DUIO01000103.1 GCA_013330315.1 Methanosarcina sp.
TCTTGCCAACGACAAATATCCTATCCGTAAAAAGTACGAGCTTAAAGGCCCTGTTTTGACTAAAGGAGCGTCAATAGGCGCGAACGCGACTTTACTTCCAGGAGTAGAGATTGGAGAAGGAGCAATGGTTGCCGGAGGAGCTCTTGTAACAAAAGACGTGCCCCCATGGAAACTGGCTCTAGGTGTGCCTGCTAAAATACAGGAACTCCCGGAAGATCTCAAAGAATTAAACAGGATATAAGCCTACTGAAAAAGCTAATCGAAATAAAAGGAACATAATTAAGATTATAAGAGGTCTAAAAATGATCCCAATCGCCAGGCCCCTGCTGGGCAAGGAAGAGATTGATGCGGTAACTGAGGTCCTGAGTTCAGGCATGATTGCACAGGGACCGAAAGTAGATGAATTCGAGATTGCTTTTTCCAGATATACTGGCTGCGAGTACGCAGCTGCGGTAAACTCCGGCACTGCAGCCCTCCATATTGCACTTCTTGCTCACGGCATCGGAAAAGGAGCGGAAGTAATTACAAGCCCGTTTTCATTCATTGCCACTGCAAACAGCATTCTCTACACAGGAGCAAAACCTGTTTTTGCAGACATATCACCCGATACATATAATATAGACCCGGAAAGAATCCAGGAAAAGATCACTTCGAAAACAAGAGCCCTTATGCCTGTTCACCTTTACGGACAGTCTGCAGATATGAAAGCAATTATGGAAATTGCTGAAGACCATAAGCTTATCGTAATCGAGGATGCATGCCAAGCGCATGGTGCTGAATGCCTCGGGAAAAGGGTTGGCAGTTTCGGGACCGGAGCATTCAGTTTCTATCCAACCAAAAATATGACAACAAGCGAAGGCGGAATAATTACAACCAGTGACCGGGAAGTTGCTGAAAAAGCAAAAATGATCAGGGCTCACGGCTCAAAAGTTCGATACCTGCATGAAATGCTTGGCTTTAACCTGCGTATGACAGATATTGCAGCCGCAATAGGGCTTGCTCAGCTTGAAAAATTGGACGGGTTTACGGCCGCCAGGCAAAAAAATGCAGCCATGCTTTCAGCCGGACTTAAAGGCATTCCAGGACTTGTACCTGCAATAACAAAACCGGGCTGCACTCATGTTTTCCATCAGTATACTATCAGAGCTGAAAAGAGAGACGAACTGGCAGAGTTCCTTAAGGGGAAAGGAATAGGCACCGGAGTACATTATCCCATACCCATTCACAAGCAACCATATTATATGGAACTTGGTTACAAAGACTCCCTGCCTGTCTCGGAGAAAGCAGCACAAGAGGTACTCTCCCTTCCGGTACATCCGGCATTGTCCGCAGATGATGTACAGAAAATAGTCAGTGAAGTTAAGGGCTTTTATACAAAAGCTTGAATGATTTCCAGGCGTTAACCGCATTTTGAACAGGAAGTGAAATCTTGATTAAAGTAGGAGTAATAGGCACTGGTGCCATGGGTCAGAACCACGTCAGGATCTACAGCGAGATGGAAGGCGTGGAACTTGCCGGGATATCGGACGTGGATAAGAACAGAGTCGAAGCCATGGCTGCCCAGTTCAAAACGAAAGCCTTTACGGATTATAAACAGATGTTTGCTGAAGGCCTTGATGCAGTAAGCGTTGTTGTGCCCACAAAATTACATACGCAGGTAGTCCTTGATGCCCTGGAAGCAGGGCTTCATGTCCTTGTCGAAAAGCCAATTGCCGACACGGTTGAAAATGCAGAGATGATGATCGAGGCCGCAAAGAAAGCAGAAAAAGTGCTCATGGTAGGGCATATAGAACGTTTCAACCCTGCAGTGATAAGGCTCAAAGAGATTATAAATTCAGGAATTCTCGGCAAGATAGTATCTATCTCTACAAGGAGAGTAGGCCCCTATAACCCGAGGATCAGGGACGTTGGTGTGATTCTGGATATCGGTGTCCATGACATAGATGTTATCTCATATCTTTATGGCAAGAAAATAAGGGGTGTTTATGCCATTGCAGGTGCAGATATCCACTCTTTTGAGGACCATGCTTCAATTATCCTGCGCATGGACCATAATTTCGCAGGCGTTGTAGAAACAAACTGGCTCACCCCCCATAAGGTAAGGCAGCTAACAGCAATCGGAGTTAAAGGAGTAGCTTATCTGGACTACATTGACCAGACAGTTGAACTTCACGATAACGGCTGGATAAGAAAAGCCAAAGTCGAGCCAAGTGAACCTCTGAAGAATGAACTCGTTTATTTCATAGATTGCATTAAAACAGGCAGAGAACCGAATCCCTGCGGTGAAGACGGAAAACATGCCCTTGAAGTAGCAATGGCAGCCATCAAGTCTTATGAAGAAGAAAGACTGATTGAAGTCGGACAGTAAACCGCATAAGAGATAAATGGTGAAAGGAATAAGATTCGAAAGCCTCAGAGAAGAATGAAAGGATATTTTAAAAACAATACCGGAAAGTGATAAGCATGAGCAAACTAGAAAAACTCCTGAAGGAACGTGGCCCTATAAAAAAAATAGGCGTGCTTGGCATGGGATATGTAGGAATCCCTGCTGCTGTTCTTTTTGCAGATGCTCCCTGTTTTGATAAAGTACTGGGCTTCCAGCGCGATTCGAAAAGCTCAGGCTATAAGATTGATATGCTTAACAGGGGAGAAAGCCCGCTCAAAGGGGAAGAACCGGGCCTTGAAGACCTCATTGGCAAGGTTGTAAAAGCCGGTAAGTTCGAATGCACACCTGATTTCTCAAGAATTTCCGAGCTTGACGCGGTTACACTTGCAATCCAGACTCCCTTTGCAAACCCTAAAGACCTGGAACCCGATTTCAGCGCTCTTATAGAAGGTATAAGAAATGCAGGAAAATACCTGAGGCCAGGTATGCTTGTAGTCCTTGAGTCCACAATTACTCCGGGGACAACAGAAGGAATGGCAAAACAGATACTTGAAGAAGAGTCAGGATTAAAAGCAGGGGAAGATTTTGCCCTTGCACATGCGCCTGAAAGGGTCATGGTAGGCAGGCTTCTGAAGAATATTCGAGAACATGACAGGATTGTAGGCGGAATCAACGAAACTAGCACAAAAAGGGCTGTTGAACTTTACTCTCCTGTGCTTACAGTCGGAAAAGTTATCCCTATGAGTGCTACTGCAGCTGAAGTTACAAAAACTGCAGAAAACACTTTCCGCGACCTTCAGATTGCAGCAATTAACCAGCTTGCCCTTTACTGTGAAGCTATGGGCATAAATGTCTACGATGTCAGGACCGGCGTTGACAGCTTGAAAGGCGAAGGCATCACAAGAGCTGTCCTCTGGCCCGGAGCAGGAGTCGGAGGCCACTGCCTGACCAAGGATACATACCACCTTGAAAGAGGGGTTAAGATAGGAGAGGGAGAGCTCGATTATCCCGAAGGCTCGGACTCGATCTACGTGCTTGCAAGAAAAGTCAATGACTTCATGCCTGTACATATGTATAATCTGACCGCTGCAGCCCTTGAGAGGGTAGGGAAAAAGATGAAGGGCTCAAAGGTTGCAATGCTCGGCTGGGCATTCATTAAGGACTCTGACGATGCAAGGAATACACCTTCGGAACCATACAGGGACCTCTGCCTGAAAGCCGGGGCCAGCGTAATGGTACACGACCCTTACGTTGTCAATTATCCGGGCGTTNNAGCCGGGGCCAGCGTTACGGTCCATGACCCGTATGTCGTCAATTACCCTGGAGTCGGGATTTCGGAGAACCTGGAAGAGGTTATAAAAGGTGCGGATGCTGTGGTAGTGCTTGCCGGGCACAGTGCATACTCCGGTCTTAAAGCCGATTGGGTAAAGAAAGTAACCGGAAAAGCGAGTCCTGCTATCATTGATGGGAGGAATGTAATTGAACCGGACGAGTTTATTGGGAAGGGGTTTGTATATAAGGGAATTGGGAGGGGAGATAAAAACTCACATATGATAAAATGAGGGGAAAACTCCCCTTTTCTTATCTTTTCATATCCTGAAAAAAAGGGCGAAGATTATGTTTGACGAACTGAAAGAAAACGAAGAGCTCTGGGATCTCTTTACCAGAAAGGAAGAATACAACATAACTTTCCGTGATGCTTATGGAAGATTTCCTTATTACCTAAGCAGTCACAGGAATATCTTTGAACCAAGGGTTTCCAAATTTCTGGTAGAAAAAGGGATGAAACCGCACTATCCGGATGGGAAGAATTTTGCGGTATGTCTTACGCACGATATAGACGGTGTTTATCCGGAAAAATTGTATCCGGTTGTAGGGTGTGTAAAAGCCCTTACCAGAGGGAAATTGACCGAGGCATTAAAAGCGCCGTTTTCAAAAATCAACAAAAAATGGAATCCATGCTGGAATTTCAGGGAAATAATAAAACTGGAAGAAAAATATGGTGCAAAATCGAGTTTTTATTTTCTTGCCCTGAATCCCGGAGAAATGGATTTTAATTACCAGATTAAGGACCTCGAATCGGAACTGGGCTTTATATCCGATAGCGGCTGGGAGGTCGGCCTGCATGGCGGGCATCAGTCATACAACAGTCTTGAAGATATAAAAGAAAAGAAAGGCAGGATTGAAGAGGCCCTCGGTAAAAAAATTATAGGCTACAGAAATCATTACTTAAGGTTTAGCGTACCCGACACCTGGGAACTGTTAAGCAAAGCAGGATTCAAATATGACACTACACTCGGATACGCAGACTGTGCCGGATTTAGAAATGGGATGTGCCACCCTTTCAGGCCATTTAATTTAAGAGAAGGGCGCCAGGAAGAGATAATGGAGATTCCACTTACGATCATGGACCGCTCTCTTTTAAGAGACTATATGCGCCTTGACGTTAAAAAAGCCTGGGAATGCACAAAACGCCTGATTAACACGGTTGAAAAATATAAAGGTGTAGTTACTATCCTCTGGCATAATAATACATGCATTGAAGGAGAGAACCTTAAATACTACGAAAAAGTCCTTGAATACTGCTCCAGTAAAAATGCCTGGATAACCAGTGGAGAAGAAATCTATAACTGGTGGACCAGTGAAATTGAACCTGGCATCTAAAAAAATACAGGACCCTAAAAATAATGGCAGTATAAAATGAATACTGATATAGAAATTACTGATATAGAAATAATACTAATATAGAAATTATACCAATATAAAATGGATATGACTCTGAAAGTTAATTTAAGAAAAATAGTTAAGAAAAATAGTTAAAAAAATAGTTAAAAAAATAGTTAAAAAAATAGTTAAAAAATAGTTAAGAAAATATTCATTACCAAAAAATCAATTACTAAATAAAAAGATAAAAACATCAATTTGCGGCTCAAATGGAACTTTTTTTGAAGAAATATGGCTGCCTTAGACGGGTTAACCGGATTGATGTCGATTAAGGGATTCGAGCTGTTAAAGAGTT
>DUIO01000296.1 GCA_013330315.1 Methanosarcina sp.
GTAGCATGGTCAGATGGAAAAGAAGACTCGGCTGCATGTGTTATGAGAAGTGTCCCGATAGGGACCATAAAGGGTCTTGGGTGAAAATAAAAGAGAGTAATAATGAAGTTTATTCCGAGACCCAGAAGTGATGCATATCCGGCAAACAGTGCTTCCTGGCGATATTCGCTTTTTGCAAGCCATATACAGGCAAGAAATGCGGCAAAAATATAAATGATATTCTCTGCTGCAAATACCATCATACTGTCAAGAAAAGAATTCTTTCCTGCCATATCATTAATGACATGAAATAATGCAAGGTTCGGATCCGTTATCATAGAGCTCACTTTAAAGCATACAGGCTTAACTTATATTGTTTTATTTCCAGTAACTGGATTCTTAAATTACTTATTTTTAATCTATTCTTATTTTATATTCTGTCTACTCTGGTTTAATATATATTTCTCTTTCTAAAAATTTATGTCTAATATAAAATCGGTATATCTATATATTACATCCAATGCATGTTTAATATATAAATACTAAATTAAATAAGGACTAAAAAACATGCTTTTATTGGACATAACAACATTTGAGTTTGAAAACAGCACGAAAGTATTTAAGCGGTGGGAACAGGTTGGAAGCAGCGGTTCTCCTGAAGGGCTGAAAGTTGTTAACCAGTGGTTTGATGCCGGGGGAGGGCGTATAATTACTATCTACGACGTGGAGTCCATTAAAGATTATGTCACTTACAATTTCCTATTCTCTGATTTGTGCCATGTTGAAGTATTTCCTGTTATAGGAGCTGAAGAGTTTAGAAAATTTGCTTCAAAATACATGCAAAGTTCGACTGCGGAAAATCCCCTTTAAATGCGCCATCCTGCTTAAGATTTGATCCTTTTCAGCCCTTTTATTTCTGTTCTTTATTTCTTTCGCTGATCTTTTAAAGGGGTTTCATTCCATAACATTGTTTCATTTTATTATGGAGTCACATCACTAACTTGTACAGTTACATTGTTAACTTATAAGGTCACATTACTGTACCTGTACTGTTACATCAGTTTTTTAATGCAGCTGTATTTTATAACAAACTTTTTATGTATCCAGATCGTTAAATTTAAATATATTTAAATTTAAATATCGTCTAATTCGTTATTTTTAAATATATTTGATTTCAACTATATGTTCAATAAAAGCATCTTTAAAAAATACACATAAAAGGAGAAGAAGTTATGCCTGAGTCGTTATTTATAGTGGGTGGAGAAGTCGAGCCTCCTTATTTCGTAGGACGAAGAAATGAAATCGAAAAAATGAAGATGGATATAAGGACTCTGGCACAAAATAATGTTATCATAGGACCGCGCAGAATTGGGAAGACATCATTGCTCAAAAACCTTAAATTAAGTGTTCAGGGCGAGTTCCTCTTCGTTACCGTCAATTGCAGGGAAATGACAGGTTTCAGTGATTTCTTCAGAGCAGTTACACAGGCTTTACTTGCAGCATACGAAGAAAAACATCATGTAAAAGGGCTTGCCCAGAGATATTCCCAGATATTCAGAGGAAAAATTACAGCGGCGTATAAATCGCTTTCTGAAGTTGGGGGCAGTATCGAACATGTAGGAAACATTTATTTGAGGTTCCGAGAAAAAGATGTTGATGAAGAGGAACTGGTTTTCGAGACTTTTGATTTTATCAGGAAATTTTCAGGAGAAAAAAAAGAACCGATAATTATCGCTTTTGATGAGTTTCAGGAATTAAAAAGGTTTAACGGACGTATTTTCAATACATTAAAAAGCCAGATGGACAGCCAGCCTTCTGTCAGATACATTTTTTCTGGATCTTCGGTGTCTCTGTTGCACGAAGTGTTCCTGAAGCCGGATTCTCCTCTGTACCTTATGGCTGCAAGGATCCAGCTTGAACCTATAGAAGAGGAACATGTGAGAAAATACATAAGAGACCGCCTGTTGACGCGAAATATAGAGATTACCGAACGAGCGCTTAAAAAAATATATGAATACACCGGAGGCTTCCCATTCTATTTCCAGAAAATAGGATTTATTTTGTATCAGAACTCAGTCTTAAAAAACAAAAATATTATTGACGAAGAAGATGTCAAAAGTGCTTTTAACTCCATGTTAGGTGAATTCGATAGTGAATTTGAGGCACGTTACGAATGGAAATTCAGCCATCAGCAAAAGATTATACTGAAATTTCTATCTAAAGAGGAATACCGCAGGTTAAGCGAAATATCATCTGACATGCAAACGCCTGCTTCATCATTGACAACCTCTATGAAAGACCTTTACAATACGATGACAATTGCAAAGCCGGAAGAAGGATTATACGGCATACTCGACAATGTATTTCGGATCTGGATTCAGAGGAATATTCTCAGGACATTTGGTGAATAAAGCCCGCCGAATAACGGACTTATTTCCTGAGTTTATTCAACGGAAGAGTGAAAGTAAATATGCTTCCGTTCCCAATTTCGCTCTGAACATTAATATGTCCGTTATGCATTTTTACAAATTTTTTTACAATTGCCAGTCCCAGGCCGGTCCCTTTGCATTCGCATGATGAAGAAGAGTCTACCTGCCGGAATGGTTCAAACAGGAGTTTTTGATTTTCGGAAGAAATACCAATGCCATTGTCTATTACAGATATTGATAAATTATCATTTATTATGTCTGCTTTCAAAAATACCTTACCGCCGGAGGGGGTAAATTTGATAGCATTACTGATAAGGTTATACAAAATTTGCTTGAACATAGATTTGTCAGCATAAAGCAGATCTACTTCTTTACCGAT
The DNA here is from genome assembly GCA_013330315.1 of Methanosarcina sp. Taxonomy (GTDB): domain Archaea; phylum Halobacteriota; class Methanosarcinia; order Methanosarcinales; family Methanosarcinaceae; genus Methanosarcina; species Methanosarcina sp8098u. The sequence continues at coordinate 2,788 of DUIO01000296.1, forward strand.
TGTAATCTCCGGCTTAATACATTTTTCAACAGATAGGGGTAAAATAATTTCCAACACTTCGGAGATTGTCTCAGGGACTGCAAAAAGTTCCGGACGCAATTCCATTTTCCCAGCTTCAATCTTAGATAAATCCAGAATNNAATGAGTCGGTGAGTAATAGGTCCGAGTATCCAATAACCGAATTTAAGGGTGTCCTTAACTCATGGCTCATTTTTGCAAGAAAGTCGCTCTTCGTTTTATTTGCAGCTTCAGCTGCGTTTTTTGCGCTAATGAGGTTCTGTTCGCTTTCCCTCAACATCTGCTCTGTCTTTTTTTGGTTAGTTACATCATCAACCGTTAGCAACACCTTTGGCTGATTACCGGGATTTATGAATGTGGTGGAAATCACTAAAAATCTTTCTAATAGCTGGTTATCCACTCTTATCGTAAACTTACCTTCTTTTTTGTATACGCTCTTTGAAGTCCGAAATGTATCCATGACTGTAGTTCTGATAACACAGCCTGCACAATTCGAGCTCTTTCCGCATCCTTCATCTTCATAAGAATTTACACAGGAGAAAAGCTCTCCGCCTAATAGACCCAATGAGTGCTCTTTTTGTATACCGAGAACTTCAGAAGTCGTATGATTTATGTTTTCAATCTTTACTTCCTGGTTTACAACCATCATTATAAGAGGTGCATTTTCAAAAATAGAGTAAAAAAGCATCAGATCTTCTGACGTGTCATTTTTCGTTGAAGTTTTATATTCAGTAGAGTTTTGACTGAGTTGTTCTGTTTTTTCCATTTCAAACACCTCTAATATCCATACTCTTCAGATTGCCCGCTGTATGTACCGTTTTTCAGAAGAATCGTTCTTTGAAAGCCCGTATGCCAGGGGGGGTTGTAAACAGTTTTTAAACGTTTTATTTATTCGTGGATTGACGTGTTAACCTTGACTTGCCAGCTATTTGCGGACTCGTTTGACTCACTTATGGGAGAGCGCAAGTTTTACCCCAATTACGGTAAAGATGCCTGCTTTTCCCAGGTTAATGTACCTGCCAATTCCCGGCCTCTTTACTATTTTATCTCCTATGGTTCCTGCAAAAACCGAGATTATGGAAAATATCAACCAGGCCTGTACAAGGAACACTATTCCCAGGAATATCATCTGCATTGGGACATTTCCCGATTCCATGTTTACAAATTGAGGGAGGAATGCGAGGAAGAAGAGGGCAACTTTGGGGTTCAGGACATTCATAAAAATCCCGCGCCTATAGAGGGCGATAAGGTTTGTTTCCCGGACAGGGGCAGAAAATATCAGTTCTCCGCTTTCTCTCAAAGCCTGCCAGGCGAGATATATCAAATAGGCTGCACCGGCATATTTTACGATTTCAAAGGCAAGTGCGGATTTATATATGAGGGCAGAGATTCCCAGTGCAGCTGCGCTGGTATGGACAAGTATGCCTGTGCATAGGCCTGTTGCCGTTGCAACTCCTGCCATTTTGCCCTGTGAAATGCTTTGAGTGAGCACAAATAAAATATCCGGACCCGGCAGGAACGTAAGGGCTGCAGAAGCTGCAATGAAATAGATTAACTGTGACTGTTCGATCAATTTTTCTCACTTTTTCCTTTAAACCATATCTGGGATATTGGTCTAAATGCAAACTAATATATTTATTTAAAGTGAACTAATATATTTATTTTAAATGGCTTGTTTATGAATTTCTTTCTCCAGCAATTCATAAAACTTTTCCTTTGCTTCTCTTTCAATCCAGGGCCTGTGTCCGCATTTTTCCAGCAAAAAGAACCTGAAATCCTTTAAAACCCCGGAGAGGGGTTCTTTAACTCCATCGAAAGGATGGGGGTCATAGTCTCCATGGATTGCAACTACCGGGCATTTGACTTTTGTTCCCAATTCCAGGAGCTTGCCGCTGCTCCTTAATGTATGTGCTTCTCCCCATACGCCTTTAAATACCTCGTAACTACATTTGATTAGCTCTATTTCATGGGGCAGAGGGTCATAGGTATCAGCTTTCGAAAGTAACTTTCCAAGGCTGCAAAAGGCTTCATTCCTGTTTGTAGCCGTAGCACTATTAAGGACTCCGTCCAGAGAGCGGAAGTTTTCCCAGTCTTCTTCTTCCAGCCTGCTTATGCGGGTACTCGATATGTTTACAGCATATCTCTCTTCGTACGGTCCACTTCCAACCAGAATCAATTTCTTCACTAATCGAGGGTAACGAGCTGCAAAGATAAAACTGAGTATTGCACCCCAGGAAAACCCTATAAGGTTTATCGGCAGAGCCCCATGCTCTTCCAGAACAGACCTCAGTTCCTTTACCTGGCCCTCAATGGTTGCTTTAGTCTGGAGCGGTTCAAGGATTCCGGTAAAGGAGGAAAGTTCTCTGGCGACAGAAGCCATTTCTCCGGGAGCACCGGGCCCTCCATGGATAACAGCTGTAGTAAACGGTGAATTTCCGTATTTCCTCAGATACGTCATACGTCTATCACGTTAAGCCTGTTTAGCTTAAAAATAATTGGTTTTGGAATTCCGTNNCCTTCAAGGATTTTTCCGGTCTGAAGGGGTTCAAGGGCTCCCCTGATTATTGAGAGTTCCCTGGCAACGGGAGCCATTTCACCGGGAGCGCCGTAGGCCACCATGGATGAGGACTACGGTGAAGGGAGATTTTCCATATTTTCTGAGGTTTCTCAGTTTTTCCATATCCATATCAGATTAAACTCTTTTGATTATAAAGTAAATTGGTTTTTCAAATTTATTATTTTTTCAAATCCATTACTTTTAAATTCTTATTTTTCAAATTTATCGGTTCTTATTTTTGCTTTCGTAACCATTATATAGGACTCGATTCTTTCGGTAACCATTCTGATAAGTTACATATGTAACCATTCAGCTGATTAACAGGCAAACTGAGTAATTACTTAGCTAATGTAACTATTTCGATTGATTGTAATATCTTATGATAACCCCGTATTAAAATGAAAAAAGGATCCTGTTATGGCCTATCAACAACAAAGAAACCATTCTAATGAACATTTAAAACGAAATTTAAAAGGGACCCTTCCACTCCTTGCCCTTTTGACTGCTTTTCCTGCGCTGTCAACAGACATGATCCTGCCTGCAGTCCCGTCCCTTGCCGAGACCTGGAACCAGCCTCTTTCCGTGATTAACCTGATACTGGTCTGTTTCTTCGTAACTTACGGTTTTTTTCTGCTCTTTTATGGCCCGATTTCGGATCGTTTCGGCCGCCGCCGCCCATTGCTTGCAGGTCTTTCGGTGTACATAGCTGCAAGCCTGCTCTGTGCCCTTGCNNGGAGCTGCTGCCAGTTCATCCCTGTCTATGGCAATGACAAAGGACATCTTTTCAGGGCAGGAGAGAGAAAGGATTCTTGCATACATAGCTGTAATTATGGCTCTTGCTCCTATGATCGCTCCCATACTTGGCGGCTGGATTCTGGCTGATTTTTCCTGGCCCTGGATCTTTATTGTGCAGGCAGTTATGGGAGTTATCGGAATATTTGGCATCCTCCGTTTCCCTGAGACACTTCCCCGAGTATCTGACATCCCTCTGTCCCGGATGATGCACAGCTACGGTCG
>DUIO01000262.1 GCA_013330315.1 Methanosarcina sp.
CCATATCAATTATAGAGAAAACTTTGCATGACGGAAAGCTTACTCCTGCGGAAGTCAATGAGGTCATTTTCGTGGGCGGCTCTACAAGGATACCTGCCGTAGCAAAAGCCGTAGAAGAGTTTATGGGAAAAAAGGTTCATCAAATTATTAACCCTGATGAAGTGGTAGCAATGGGGGCTGCCGTCCAGGCTGGAATTCTAGGAAATGATTTTCTTAAATCTGCAAGGGATGACGTTGATGCGGGCAATCTTGTGCTTCTTGACGTAACTTCCTTTACTCTGGGTTTTGAAACCGTAGGAGACCTCATGGCGCCTATAATCCCAAGGAATACAACGATTCCCACAAGAAACAGCAAAGTCTTTACGACCCATTATGATAACCAGAGAGTGGTAAGAGGCAAAATTCTTCAGGGGGAGGAACGGGCAGCGTCAAAAAACGTTACTCTAGGATTACTTGTTCTTGATAATATTCCACCTGCTCCTAAAGGGATCCCACGTATAGAGGTTACTTTTGATATTGACGCTAACGGAATAATAAATGCGACAGCCAAAGACCTGGGGACCGAAATTATGAGAAGTGTTACCATAGAAAGGCCTGCAGGTCTCAATGATTAACATTCTATTGATTAACATCCCGATGTTAACACGAAAGCAATACCTAAATTAGTAATTTTATTTGCAGACTTATATACGGGTTTTAAAGGCAAGATACGCAGGTTTAAAGGTGAAGAGAATTCGACTACTATCAGTTATTCGACATCCCCAGAAGTGCAAGCCTTGAGGAAATCGAAGACCGATATCACTATTTTGCAAAAAGGTACCATCCGGATAGAGCCAAATCCCCTGATGCCCAGGAGAAATTCATAAAAGTCAAAGAGGCTTATGAAACCCTCAAAGACCCTCAAAAAAGAAAGGCATATGATATGTCTTTGCCTCCGGAAGAAAAAGCGATCGAACTCTCTATTGCTCCTGAGAGTTCTAACAGTGGCCAGGGCTCTGCCCAGGGCCCTCATATTCCGGAAATTCCCGACATGCCTTCTGGGTCCAAATCTCCTTTCAGAAAGACTATCATCTCTTACGTCCCATTCAAATCTTCCATTGACCCTCTGAGTTCCAGTCAATCAACTTCATCTTCCGAGGCGGCAGTTGATTGGTCCAAGTATGTTTCTTCCGGAAAAAATCAGAGTCTGGAGGACGAAGACTCTTCAGATGGATCTGGCAAGGGTAATGCCGATTGGTCAAGTGTAAAAGTCAGATACGGAGGCTTGGCAGAAGAGGTTGACGACAGCAAGAGAAAAAAGGGATTTTCAGTACAATCCTTTTTAATGAAGAGCTTTGTCTACATTCTAGTCATAATCTTCCTTCTGGCGACCGTTGCAGTAATCTCCCCAGGACAGCTGGAAGACATAGGACTGCAAAGTATAGTAAACTTCTTCAGTAGAGTGATATAACAGAAGTTTATAGCCAAAATTTGGCAGGTTCAAAGGATAATTATTCATTAATCTAAAAGTAAATTCATTATTTAAAGATAAATTCGTTATTTTAAGATAAATTCGTTATCTAAAGGTCGATTCAAATTTATTATCAAAAGTCAAACCCGCAGGTAAAATTTACAGACGTAAGTCCGTTCAGGTTTTTATTTAGCTGTTTCTGGAAGCTTTGAAAGCCCTTCCTCAATTTTCTCTATTTTTTCAAAAGAAATACCGAGGGGAACTTCATAATCTTCGTATCCACTATGCTTTCTTGACCCTTTACATCCGAAAGATAAACCTATCCCCTATTCAAGAGCCAGCACGGTACAGTCTCCGCAAATCGAAGCAGCACCCATTGTATCCATCTCTGTCCTCTTTCCGCCGGAATAAGCGTTTGCCTGGATAATTCTCATAGCTCTCTCGGGTCTAAGGAAAAGAAGCAAAACATCAAAATTGCCTTTATTAAGGGAGAGAGGCTCGATAAAAATAGAGTAAAATTTCCTTTTTAATCTTGGAAGGGACAGGGCTGCTTTCTCTGCAGCCTGTAGATTACTGTACCTTCCGGATTTAAAATAATATTTAGCAGGATTTTTTTCTGAAAAACCAAGAACATAATCTCCGGGGGAACAGCTTTGNNCTGAAAAAGGTGCTGTTTTATAGGATTGTACATCTTTCCCGGACTTTTCTTCCGTATTACCTTCTTCAATTTCAAAGGTTATACAGACCGGCTCTCCGGTTTCCATTAACTTTTTAAATTCCGGATACTTTGAAAGCGGCACTTTTTCTATTTGCATACAGTACATTCCTTTTTTGAATCTTCTTTGATTTATTCGAATTTAGCTTTTACAGAAGTAAAGATTGGGCCTCTGATGTCTATTTTTTTGTTTTTGCCTGTGATGTACCGCTGGGCGGTGGCACCTATCTTCAGGTTAACTTCAGAGGGGACTTTAACAATCCGTACCCTAACAATATGCTCGTCTGCGCCGGACATTGCAGCTTCTTCAATCTCTCTGGCAGCTTGAGCTGCAAAAGCGTCTATGAAGCGTATTCCTGCAATTGCAGAGTGGTTCTCAAAGGCCTTTTGCCATTTCTTGTTATTCGGGATCCCGAGTATGTCTCCCTGATATACGACTACTTCGTTGAAAGCTG
>DUIO01000124.1 GCA_013330315.1 Methanosarcina sp.
AAAGCCAAGGTATATCGAGAAGTGGTATACCAGAACGGAAGAACTGAGTATCCCTGCCATGTTTACAACGAAGAGTTCCAGAGGATCAAAGATCAGGATCCCTGCAAGTAAGAGAGGAGTTGAAGGAATCATTGTAAGGCCTCTGGCTGACAGGAGCAGGAAATAAATACTCAGGGCTATGTAATAGTAATCTTCGGAGAGTTCTTCCAGAAAAAAAAGATTAATTTCATCCGGGAAGATAAAGTATAATGTTACCCCTCCTGCTATCAGGAGTATCCAGAGGTAAAGGGCGAACTTTTTCGGGTTCATTTCTGGTCGCTCATTCATTTCCCGCTCGAGTTTACTGGCGGCTTTATATCCTTACGAAAAGCTCCGCCTCTTTTTTCATTGACTCTGTGCACCTTTCTTGTACTTACATAGACAAGATCAGTATACTTATTGACTCCGTAGAGTGTATAGGTATAATTGTCTTCAGGGTCCTGAATATCATAAGTGATCATTAAAAATTCGTCTTTTTTGTTGGGAGTCCCGTAATGGTTCTCGAAAAGTTCTATAAAGTCATCTTCTTTAGTTAATGAGACATTTAAGTATTCCAGCGCAAACTCTTCTTTTGTGTAAGTTTGAAACTTAAACTCATGAGGATCGGTTCCACTATGTTTAACAAGCAAGTTGACATGTGCATTAAGGAAAAAAGGGTGAGAAAAAATCAGAATACCCGATACAAAAATAAGTAGAGTTANNCCCATTAAATTTAATCAAAAATATCTTTAAATTTGATCTAAAATACCTCTAAATTCACCTTTAGATATCTTTAAATTTAACTTTTTAAATTTAACCTTTTAAATCTAACCTTTTAAATTAAACCTCTAAACTTAATTTTCAAATACAATATTAAATGCATAAAAAATAAATAGAATCCGGTTTGTCAGACCTTTTTTAACTTTATATATTTAAATAAGATGCTTTGTTCATAATAGATAATTTTATAATTCAGTCCTGCTTAATTTATAAATTATCTTAGAGGGAAAAGTATGCAAATGTATGCAAGTTTTTTCAGAAGGTTAATAGCCTCGATAATCGATTTATTTATAATCATTCTTTTTCTGGCATTTATTCAATTCATATCAGGAACGATTGGAGGAGCCTTTTTTTATATTCTGGTAGTCCTGCTATCCTGGAATTATTTTGCCTATCAGGAAAGTTCAGCGAGTCAGGGTACTATCGGCAAACAGGCAATGAACATAATTGTAACTGACGGTAAAGGAAATCGAATATCATATGAGCGTGCGACAAAGCGTTTTGTAGGGAAGATTCTGGCTTCCATACCTTTTTTTGCAGGATTTTTGCCTATCCTGTTCAATGAAGAAAGACAGGGACTGCATGATAAATATGCAAAAACGCTGGTTCTTCTTCGAGAGGGTTAAGACTTCAATTTCAAGATTTTTTCTTTTTTGTATTTTTCTATATTTTTTCCGCTGTTCTCTATCCGAACGATTCGACCCTGCTTATAAGTAAATTTTCTGTTCGACCTGCTACAGGAACAGGCATTTTTTGCCTTAACAGTTAATTATATTATTTAGAATGAGTAAATATTTTTATTATTCCTTTCATAGTAAGCAGGAAATTATTTGCCGCCAGAGAAATAAGGAATGGTACTCATGCCCATATATTTTAATCAGCGCAGGTTCACAGGGAAAAATTTTGTTAAGCTCAATTCGACTTTAACTGATTATGATCGAAGTAATCCAGTTAAGAGCAGTTTGTCCCCGGATATTTCCTTTCGGGATTATTCTGCTCTGAGTAATCCGATTCAAGGCAGTCGTGCAGGTATTCGTAGCTCCTCTCCAGCAAATTTCCCTGCAATATCCTCATTCGGGCATGACCAGCAACTGAAAGTATTCCTGGATATGGACGGAGTACTCACGGATTTTACAGGCGCGTGCGAGAGAATTAGCGAGCATATGATGTTCTGGTACACCTCAGACAAAGAACGTTTCTGGAAACACATAACTGCTGCAGGGGCCGGTTTCTGGTCAGATATGCCCTGGATGACAGGAGGAAGAGAGCTTCACGAATTCCTTAAGGACTCTGGCTTATATCCAACCATCCTCTCTGCGCTTCCCAATGCAGATCGAAAGGTTGCTATGGTCAATGCCAGAAAAGGAAAGAAAAAGTGGCTAAAAAAAGAACTGGGAGCTCCATATGCAAATAATGCAATTCTCTGCGTCCGCCCGGAAAAAGCCCTTCAGTCAGGAACTTCCAGAGTCCTTATAGACGATAATCCGGATAATATTCGCGAGTGGGAAGAAGTAGGAGGAACAGCTATCCTGCATAAGAACACTAACCGAACGATCAAGTGTCTGAACAGGATAAACAAAACAGAGCAGACAGCCTGAGTTCAATAATATTGATTCAAAATTTTTTCTTCAGGCTTGTATTATTCGGGTCCATCTTTTTCTTATTTCCTCAGGAAACTAAATGCAGTTCCGAAAAGTTTGTTTAATGCAAGAAAAAATTCAAACCCTGGAGTATATCCCGTTTCGATTTCCTCAGCAAGCTCTTCATCATAAACTGCGGTTCTGTCATAAGAAGAAACAGTGGATTTCGGCTGACCTGCAGAGAGAAGACATTCCAGATATATCCATTATTTCGTTCGTATTTTCTTCATTTATAGAATCTGTGAGTTCCGGACCTGGTGCTTGCGGAAACTTCCGCACGGATACTTCCTGCGCCTGGACTGTATTTTCCAAGTATTGTATCTGAGCCGGCAAAGAGAGTAGAGGAGCTGCTCTCTCCTGAAGAAAAGAGATGATGGGAGATATCCAGTTGTGGAAAAATTACAGCAGGCAGAAGTGAAATAANNAAAATATGTTTTTTAGTTATCTTTATTTATTCGGGTAACGGATCTTAGCTTTAAGCTAACAAAAAACGGCTTCTTCGCTTTTTTCAATCAAAGCTGCGCTGGCACATCCTGTTGCAAGCTCTAGAGGTATTTGACTGAGATAATTTTGGGGTTTAAGCAGTAACACCCGCTTTTTTCAGGTTTTGCTACATATTAGATATTTTTTGGCATTGAGAGTGTTTCTGTTTTTCCCCAAAAACCAATTTTGATTATTTCAACTATGAAGCCTGAGAATAACTGGAGAGCCGGGACTTTCAGATCTAGACCTTGATCTTTAAATCAAACTTTACTCAAAAAGAACTAATCTATTTATGCAATAAAAAGAATTTAATAATGCAAAAGAGGGACATATAAGTAACTGTAGGATCCAGATAATTAATATTAGAGATTGTCTGGAGAGGGTACTTTTTGTTTTTATTATGGGGACTTGTTTCTTTAAAATCTGGGTATTGGGTTTGAGTTTTCAGGCTTCAGGTCTGAATTTCCGGATTTTCAAGAGTATTAAGAATTCCTCGCATATGTCCTGACAACTTTAAAGTGATTTTGAGGAGTGAAAATGAAAATGGAGCTTAAAGTTGACGTTCAGGAAATGTATGGTAAGATGGCAGACGAAGCGGTGAATGCCCAGAAAGCCGTTGTGGGAGTGATTAATAAAAAGCGTGGTACTGAGTTCAAAGTAACGGACGCGAAACCCTACGTAGACGCCGTAAACAAAATGAAGCCGGTTGGAGGACAGTCTAAAGAGGTCTTTGACCTGCACATCGATTCTGTAAATACCCATTATGAAACTCTTACGGGTCTTACGGATACGGTCAGGCCTGAAGATGATCCTTTTGTAGAGCATTACCAGACCCCTCCAATTCTTGAGATCCTCTATGAAGAAGACCCGGCTTTCCATGAATCAGCAATGAAGTTTGTGGAGGAAATCGGAAAGTCCGAAGCTCTTATAGGAAAAGAATCA
>DUIO01000234.1 GCA_013330315.1 Methanosarcina sp.
TTAAAAACTTTTATGGGATGGTTTGAACTGAAAAATGGGAAAAAATTGAGGGCTTAATTTCCCTCCTTAAAAACTGGTTATACAGATAGAGCTTAAATGTAGAAGAGCGAAATTTCTTTCTTTTTTCTACACAGAATTAAACTTGTGTATTGCAAAGCAAATATTTTAATACCGTTTTACTTTGCCTGCTACAATATTAATTTACAACTTACAGTACCGTTTCAGGACCTTTTTATATACTNNGTATAACTTAAAAAACAGGGGTTCTGAACACAGATCAGAGTAAAAGAATAAAAAAGAAGACGGGTTTACCTGATGCTTCTTATCAAGCCCACCAGGAGCATCTGCACAGGCAATTACAAGCATTAAACCCCAGCAGGTTCCCGGGATTAAAAATCATGGTTATTGGTCGATTTCGAATCACCTGAAGCTGAACCACCCGATCCGTCGGATCCGGATCTGACCGATTCCGGGGCATCCTGTCCGGATACACTTTGTTCCGATACACCCTGGCCTGACACGTTTTGTCCTGATTCATTTTGCCCCAGTAGGTTTTGTTCTGATCCTCTTAACTCTGTCCCGGGTCCTGTTTCAAATCCAGTCTCCGGTGCCGCTGATAGTTTGTCGAAAAAGGGAATATTCGCATCGGCAAACCATACTTCAAGGAAACTCAACAAATGGTACTTCAGGAAAACTGCAAACGGTACGCTCAGAAGCAGCAGGATTGCGAAAATGAACAGTATTTCTACAAGGATAAAAGGAAGCAGCAGTATCCAGATAAAGGATTCAGACAGGAAAGTTGAGAAGAGGAAATAAAGGATAATGTCAATAATAAGGAAAACACTGGCTAATCCAAGAATTAGCATTCCGAACAGGATCAGTATCAGGAGGCCTACTCCGATTCCGATAAGTAACCTTATGAACCAGTAAACCAGCACTTCCTGCCAGCTTTTTTTGAAATTCCTGAATACGATGCGGATAGCCGAAAGAATTCCTGTTTCCCTGTAAATGGAAACGGGAAGTGCAAGGCTTATAAAGGAGCCTATAACTGCTCCGAGCAGGGCAAGCAGAAGGACTACGCCAAAAAACCAGAACATTCCACCTATAAGCGCAGGCACGGCAAAATCGGAAGATTCCGAAAGGAATAAGGGAATGAAAGGCAGCAAAGACAGTGCAAATAGTATAAGAAAAACGAGCCCGAGTGCTAAACGTATCAGTAGAAGGTTGAACCCTTTCCCCATGAATTTTTTAAAGTAAGCCCGTAAGTGCACTTCATTTCTTACAAGGGCTTCTATAAAAACAAACTCCATGACACTGGAAATATATGAGAAGATCAGAATGAAAAGAATAAAGAAGGCTATTATTGCACCTATTATTGCCATGGCTGATACGGAGTCAATATAACCAGAACCAAGCCCGGATATATCGGAAGGAAAGTCAGGCATCTCTCCGGGTCCGGCAGGGAAATCGGTTCCATAATCATTGGGTCCAGGCTGATAATTAGTTCCGGAGCCTCCGTAATTGGATCCCATCCCACCAATGAAAAAGATAATAATTGCAAACTTTACCCATTTCCAGAAATTAAAAGGCTCGAAAAGAGCTTTTCTCGTCCTTGAAAAAGCTCTATCTACCGCATCTATTGCATACCAGCTCATAATATATAATTTTATTCAGTAGATAAGTAATTATCCATAAAATAAAAACTGAAAATTCAAAATTCTGTCATGTTCTATCACTTTTCGCGCTCTCCGCGGATAATTCTAAACTTATCGTCATCTCTTCGATGGCCAGGGCTGCGAGATCTTAATAGAGCCTCAAAGCCGGAGATAACTTCAAACAGTTCTTCGTCTATCCCTATCTGGCGCAGGCGGTAAAATTTCCCGTTGAGGTCCTCCAGCATTTCCTCTATATTTTTGTCCGCACGTTGCATCGCCACAAGGCGGCTTGCATTTTCACTCGCAAGGGACTCGGCACATGCCCGAAATAGTGAAACGAAAATGTATTCTCTTATAAGCGCCTCAAGAGTAGTCACATTATTGCCCACCACTTCTGGTAAGTTTCCGGTTTGCCAGGGGTGCTTGGAAAGTTCACTTATCCACTTTTCGTCCAGAGGCAGTAATCGCTGACTGAAGGGCTCATAGGTAGCTCTGGTTTTGTGATGATTATAAAACAGGTAAAGTCCGGCATCCTCGTCCTGATTTCGAAGTTTCTCACTTTCCACAAGAATCTGCCCTACAAGTGGAGTAATGGCTTTGACAGAATTAGGCACTGTAAAGAGTCCGATTACTGGCAAACCCGCATCTGCCAGGCGAGAATAAACACGTTCCCCTACAGCCCATACCTGAGGTTTACCTGGTAAAGCTGCCAATTTCTTGACTGCATAGTCGGCTACAACGTCATTAAACTGGCCCACAAGTCCCTGGTCAGAACCGAACACAACCGCACCGATAAAACCTGCACTTTTTTTTCTTTTCCGCTCTGTGTGGCTGGAAGGCGAAATTTCCCGAAAGCATATTTCCAACCCCAGTTCCACTGTGCGGTAGTAGTCAGACAGCGCACTCACGGATTTCTCATATTGTACTATGCTCGAGGCCGCCAGCGCTTTCATCGTACGTACAACAGATTGGAGATCATTCGCCTTATCAATCTTTCTACGCAAACTTTCAATAGTTTCGCTCATAACTATCCTTATTTCTTCTGCTCTGGTCCTCTTCAGGTTCCGGTTTCTGGACTTGATTTACTCTCAATTTTGATTTCATGCCCCGATAACTGGCTGGGGTCATATTGAAAGCGTTTCAATGCTTCTTGTGCGATTCCAAGAATTATCCCGCGATCTTTCTCACTCAGTTCTGCATTAGTATCGAACCGTTCACGCACCTCTATAGGGATATCCTTTATTGACTCACGCAGGGAGTGTTCAGCCTCTTCTATCCGGTCAGGCGGCACACTATCAAAAAGTATTGCATCAAGCGCAAGAAGAATAAAGATTTGTTCAGGCACGGATACAGGAGAAAACTCCGGCTGTTTGAGAATTTCACGGATCCGCCTACCATGCTCTATAACTTTGCGGGTATTTTCATCCAATCTTGCGCCGAATCGGGTAAATGTTTCGAGTTCCTCAAACTGTGAATAGGCAAGTTTTAAATTGCCAGCAACTGCGCGGTAAGCAGCAAGCTGTGCTTTACCACCTACTCGAGAAACGGATTTGCCGACATCAACCGCAGGCAGTACACCCAGCTCAAAAAGCGAAGGTGAAAGATAGATCTGCCCGTCTGTTATGGAAATAAGGTTAGTTGGAATATAAGCGGAAATGTTCTGGGCTTCGGTTTCGATAATAGGAAGGGCAGTAAGTGAGCCGCCTCCGAGTTCATCAAGCAGGTGGGTTGAGCGTTCCAGCAACCTTGAGTGAATATAAAATATATCGCCAGGATACGCTTCACGCCCCGGAGGACGTCGAAGCAGGAGGGAGAGTTCTCGATAAGCACGCGCATGATTTGTTAAATCATCATAAACAATCAGCACGTCTCTCCCTGCTTCCATAAAATATTCCGCAATACTGGTTGCAGCGTAAGGAGCAATATAGGTTAAACCGGAAGGGTCGTTACCTTCGGTCACAACTACAACAGTATAATCCATTGCGCCTTTTTCTTGCAGGGTTGCTACTGCTCTGGCAACTGCCGATGCACGCTGACCAATGGCGCAATAAACGCACAGGACATTGTAATCACGCTGGTTAAGGATGGTATCAATCGCAATTGCGGTTTTGCCAGTCTGGCGGTCTCCCATAATTAGTTCTCTCTGACCGCGTCCAATCGGTATTAATGCATCAACTACTTCTATACCGGTCTGGAGAGGCACTGTAACTGGAGCACGGTCCATAATTGGCGGGCTGGCACGCTCAATAGGCACACGCTTGCTGAATATCACAGGACCCTTGCCATCAAGTGCACGGCCCAGAGGATCAATGACGCGCCCGATCAGCCCTTCGCCTACACCCACATCCATAACCCTCCCGGTGCGTTCGACCTCATCTCCTGCATGCAGATGTGAGTGTTCCCCAAGTAGAACAATGCCTATTTCCTGTTCATCCACATTAAACGCGATCCCGAATACTTCACCCGGAAATTTTACAAGCTCTTCGTAACCCACATTGGGAAGGCCTGAGACACTGACAATATCCGTAGAAACTGTCATGATAGTGCCAATTTCTCGCGGAGCAAGCGAAGGAGTGAACGATTCACGCACCTGGCTTACCTTGTCAAAAATATTGTCAAAAACATCCTTGAGATTTTTAGTTTCCATGTTCATTGACTCTTTATCTGGGCTTCAGTCAGGCTGGACTGGTCTTGTCCAGATTCTTTTCTGGACGCAGTTCTGGCTCGGTCCGGATTTCACCTTCGGGCTGTGCTTTCAGGAGTTCATTGATGCTTTTTTCCATTGATGTGAGGTAATCTTCGATACTCCATGCCACTTTTTGTCCATTTGCTGTTAGCTCAATACCGCTGACCAGGTCTGGTGCTGTCTCAAACCTGGCCTGAATCTCAATACCAAATGTTTCTTTAATTGCCTTTTTCACAAGGTTGCGCTGTACCTGCGGAAGATCTAAAGCTGTGCGAATGAGCACAGGATTTGAGGAAATGCCAAGCTCATAAGCCAGCTGCTTTTTCTCCTCATCTTTCANNTGCTTCCTGCTGTTTCAATCTTAAATCTGAGGCTTCTTTCCTTGCTTCTTCGAGAAGTCTTTGGCGTTCGGTTTTCACTTCATCTTTTGCCCTGCTCAAGAGTGCAGCACGTTGCTGGTCAAACTCCTCGTTCTTGCGCATGAATTCTTCTTTTTCTTTTTG
>DUIO01000178.1 GCA_013330315.1 Methanosarcina sp.
GTGACAAGACAGACTTGGTAAAGTGAATAAGGTTGTGAGGTTGAAGTTATCTATAATTTATCCTTTTTGTTCCCTTGAATTTAGTTCACTATTCTAACCCCCTTAATTAGTCCTCTTGAGCTCGGTTCATTCCAGTTTATTTTAAGTCAACCTTGAACTGCGTCTCCTTCTTCAAGCCCGAGGTGCTTCAGGACATGGTGATAATGTTCAGGGGACAGCCTTGAATAAAAGGCTCGCTTGACAACTTCGCTGAGAGACGGGTGGATATCCATACATTGAATCATGGGTTTTGCACTTCTNNGCGTTCAGGTAAACTATTCCGGATTCGTAGTTCCCCACATGTTTAAGCAGATATTTTCCATTTGCATCTCCAAAGGCCCAGATATTTGGCTGGGAAGTTTCAAGGTACTCGTTAACCAGGATCCAGCCCTGAGGGTCCGTTTTAATCCCTGCCCTTTCGGGGTGGAGGAGATCGGTGTTGGGGACTCTGCCTGTTGCTACGAGAATTTCGTCTACGGTGATTTTTGTCTCTTGTCCCGAGTCCCTATCTTTTGCAAGAACTGTTTTTTGCCCGTTGTTTTCTTTTCTAACCTCTATGGCTTCGTTGTTTGTAAGGATCCGCATATATTCCGACATTTTTATCCTGGCAAGTTCGGAAATTTCGGGCTCTTCCTGAGGGAGAAAATTAGGATTCCTTCCTATAACTGTGACTTCGGCCCCCATAGCTGAAAAAAAGTGTCCATACTCAGCGCCTATATAACTTCCTCCAAGGATGGCAAGGCTTTTCGGGCATTCATCAAGTCCAAGCACAGTATCGCTTGTAAGATAACCTGCTTCTTCAAGCCCCACGACAGGCGGGAGTGCGGGTCTTGAGCCCGTGCACAGGAAAATCATTTCGGAGTGAAGGGTTTCTTCACCAACTCTCAAAGTATACGGGGAAATAAACTCGGCAGGTTCCTGGTAATAATCAAAGTAATCACTATCGTTCAACCCCTGCCTGATCATCTCTATATCTTCCCCTATTTTTCTGCGCATCCTCTCCATTATCGTGCGGAACTCGATATCTTTTATCTCCAGTTTAATCCCGAAAAGCGGAGCCGTCTCAAGTTCTCTGACAAGCTCCGCAGGATAAAGCAAAAGCTTTGAAGGGATACATCCTCGTGTGAGGCAGATCCCCCCGGGCTCGTCTTTATCTATAACGGCTATTTTCATTTTTGGATTCGAGTCGATAATAGAGTTCACATAATTCATCCCTGAACCCGTACCTATTACAATCAGGTCGTAATTTTTCATTCTTACATCCCTCTGAACAAACATAGAATCTCTGATAAACATAGAATCTCTGATAAACATAGAATCTCTGATAAACATAGAATCGCCGAATAAACAGAGAATAGATCTCCTCAGCCAGTTATCAGCTGGTTCTTGATTTGTTAACTGCAATAATTATCTGTCTGCTTTGCTAATTACATTTATTATTGGATTAAGAAAAATGATTAAGAAAGGGAATTAAGAAAATGATTCCGAAACGTGTCAAGAGGTTACTCAATACGGACTATGGAAAAGTTTTTCACCATTTCCCTGAGAAAAAATACATCCTGAGATAAAAAATTAGTAAAGGGTGTCGGTAAAGCGAAATTGCTGGCAAAAATTAGTTTTTTCTTTGAATTGCTATAAGAGCTGGCTTGAAAGTTCCTTCAGGCGCAAGTAATAAAATACATAAATATTTTTAAATCTTATTTCATTTTTAGACAATGGTTGAAGGAGAAACAACTATCTATTTATAAAGAAAAACCTATTCTATCTAGCTTCTCAGGAAGAATAAAAAACAAAAGATGTACCAGAATGAACAGAGCTACCCCCCTCCTCGAAAATGGGTGTTCCTATCGTGGAATTCCTGTGATGCATGTATTATATCTCCTGCTTATTCTCATAGCGCCTTTTGCAGGGGTAGATCTTCTTCTCGTTCTTTCTGTTGCAACTTTTCTGGTATTGAGATTCTCAGGAAGGTTCCTTTCATGCAGCAGGGATGCGGTCAGTCTCTCTTTCTCTCTTTCATTGATGCTCCTTCTTTCTGCGCTATCTAAAGACCTTTCGTACACTTATCCGTTTTACATAGTTCTTGCCGCTTTTGCAGTCGCAGCAGTAGGAAACCACAGCGCTTTTTTTTCGGAAAGAGGCTTCACGGCTGATTTAGAATCCGAAAAAAACAGAAGGAGGCAGAGAAGATTTTCAATAATATGGAGTTCGATTTTTCTTGCGCTCAGGATAATTGCGGCATTTCTTGCAGCAAGCTGGGTCGTTTACTGGCAAAAACTTCTAATCCCTTATAACTTTATTTTCTTCATAGGTGTTATTGGAGCAGTTACGGGCTCACTTTTTGAATCCATTCCCACAAAGATAGACCGTAATATCCCCGTACCTCTGGGAGCAGGGATGACAATGTGGATTTTCGAGGAGTTCAGATACTGGGTACCTCCCGAGAAAATGCTCGTTGCCCTTGTCTTTTCCCTTTTCCTTGGCGCTCTGGCTTATAGGGCGAAAATTGCCGATGTGTCCGCTCTTCTCAGCGCCGCCCTCCTCGGAGTTCTGATTATAGTTTTCAGCGGGCTCCCCTGGTTTTTGCTTCTGCTCACTTTTTTTATCCTCGGAGGCGGGTTTACCAGGTATAAATATGCATATAAGGAATCAATAGGGATTGCCCAGGCAAAGGACGGAATCCGGAGCTATGAAAACGTATTCTCAAACAGCACAGCAGCCCTTGTCCTGGCAGTAGCGTACGGCATCTTCCANNCCGCTACGGGTGATACCCTTGCAAGCGAGATCGGGACCACAGCAAAAGGAAGGCCCAGAATGATTACAACCCTCAAACTCTCAGAACCCGGAGCTGATGGGGCTGTTTCCTCGCTTGGCGAATTTGCCGCAATCTTCGGCTCTGCAATCATAGGGGTTCTTGGTTACGCTCTTGGCATTTCCAATGATTTTTTGTTTTCGGTTCTTATCACCACTGCAGGAGGCTTTTTCGGAACGAACATAGACAGTTTCCTCGGAGCCACACTTCAGAAAAGGGGTCTGCTTTCAAACAGCGGAGTAAACTTTGTTGCAACCTTCGCGGGAGCAGTGGTTTCTGCAGGGATATATCTTCTGGCATCAGGATTTTAATTTTATAACTGCTGAGAGCTTGCTGTTTTCTGCCCTCGGATTTTACTTATCTTCTAAAATTTTGATACTGATTTTTTCCGTAAAAACTTTTACTTTTTAAAGACAGCCCTTTATATCTCCTTTGATATATTCTTACCTGGGGCAGTTATTGCAGTGTTTTGATAAGTAAGGTTTCCGAATAAATGCATCTCTACGTAAAATCTTACTTTTTAAACCTACAGGAGAGTAGCTATATGAAAGAAACTGAATATGAAGGCAAAAAGATCTTACTTGTTATTGCTCAGGAACAGTTCAGGGATGAAGAATGTTTTGTTCCGAAGCAGATATTTGAAGCTGCAGGCGCAAAGGTTATAGTCGCATCCGAATTTACGGATATTGCAAAAGGCTCACTTGGGGGTACTATCAAACCTGATATTTGCATCTCCGATGTTAAAATTGATGACTACGATGCAATTGTGATCTCCGGAGGACCGGGCTCAAGAAAATACCTCTGGGACAATCAGCACTTACGTGAACTTGTGAAAGAAGCAGATTCCCATAAAAAGGTGGTGTCCGCAATCTGCATCTCTCCCGTAGTCCTGGCCAGAGCGGGAATCCTGAATGGTAAGGATAGTACTGTTTTCAACAGCCCTGATACCGTACAGGAGCTTAGGAGATACGGAGCTACTTACCTGGATAAGGACGTTGTGGTTTCGGGCAGAATAGTAACAGGAAGAGACCCGAAAAGCGCGGAGGCTTTTGGAAAAACTGTCCTTAAAGTCCTCAAAAATGGATAATAACTCTTAATATTCTTGAAATTTAAATTCTGCAGACTTTCAAGACATGGATTGCAGGCTATGGATGCTCTGATCTGTATTCTAACTTATCTCGACTTATATTCGACTTAAATCCCGACTTATTCGACTTATATTCGACTTGAATCCCGACTTATATCCAGTCCGTATCCCGAATCTATCTTACTGCTAGTATGTTTCAATTCACGCACATTATACGTTNNCACGTTCAAAATATAAGTTAAGTTCAAAAGTATGAGTTAAGTTCAAAATTCCCAGGATAGCAAAAACTATCCGGTAACAAAGCTGGTGACCTGTTATGGATGCACAACTTGACTCTATAATCTCCTATCATCAGGATAGCAAGCATGGCTTTAAAGCCTATGCTCCAGGCCCTCGGTTTCTTGAAATGGAAATCAAGCCAGACCCTTTTCTTTACTACAGAGGAGCTTCGGTTCTAAGGCTGGATACCTCGATTGCAGAGGATATGGAATCCGAACTCTTTCCAACTTATGAGCAGGCGTTCTGTCCGGAGAAACTTGTCCCTTCGGAGCTTGATCGGAAAAGTATTTCTCAGCTTCTTTTTGATAGCTTTGCCCTTTCAGTATGGAAGAGAGCCGGGGGTGCAGAGTGGGCTCTCCGAATTAATCCTTCAAGTGGAAATCTTCACCCGACAGAGGTTTACTTTGTTTCCGGTCCGGCTAACGGGCTTCTGGAAAAACCTTCCATCTGCCATT
>DUIO01000141.1 GCA_013330315.1 Methanosarcina sp.
TATTACTGGAAAACTAATGGAGGCAGCTGCCATTCTATCAGGACTGCTTCTGGTCATTATAGCCCTTGCCCTATTCCTGCGGTCAGTGCCCATACTTTTCGATATCCCTCTGAGGGATTTGCTCCTGGGAACAACATGGCTTCCTTCTGAGGGCAAATTCGGGTTTATGGTGCCGATCGCAGGGACTCTGACAGTAACTTTGATCGCTATGACCATAGCGATACCGCTCAGCATTTTGAGTGCCATATACCTTGCAGAGTATGCAAATGAGAAAGTGAGATCGGCGATTATTCCGTTAATCGATTTGCTTGCAAGCATTCCTCCCGTGGTCTACGGTGTATGGGGAGTGCTCGTAATTGTCCCGATAATATCAAAAATTTCGTCGGCAGTGGGAAATTATGACATACCTCTTCTGACATCACAGGGATACTCGGCAGGCTACAGTGTCCTGTCGGGAGGGATCGTACTTGCTATCATGGTATTCCCCTTAATTATTTCCGTCACAGAACAGGTATTCAGGTCAGTTTCATCAGACGTAAAAGAAGCATCGCTATCAGTAGGCGCTACCCGCTGGCAGACCATAAAACACGTGGAAACGAGAATAGTATTCTCAGGAATAATTGCAGCAGTAATACTCGGTTTCTCCCGGGCTCTGGGAGAGACAATGGCTGTATTGATGGTAGTAGGCAATGTGCTTAAAGTACCCGGATCGATTTTTGATCCGNNTCCGGCATATCCGCTGACGGCGCTGATTGCCAACAATTACGGCGAAATGATGTCCATACCGATGTATGAATCCGCAATGCTACTTGCAGCACTCATATTAATGCTCGTGGTGCTGTTCTTTACCGTTATGGCAAGGCTTACATTGATACGTATTGAGAGGAGGCTGGCAAATGAATAAAGAACTGGAAGAAAAGCTGTTCAAGGCTCTCATGATACTGTCACTTGCCATAGTTGTGAGCAGCTTCTTTGCAGTGCTTATCGTAATCGTATGGAACGGCCTTCCAGGATTGACGCTTTCGATGATCACAGAAACCCCAAAAGGAAGCTTTTACCTTGGCGGAGAAGGCGGAATACTGAATGCCATTGTAGGCTCCCTTTATCTCGGAATTGCAAGCACCGCACTTGCGACCGTTATTAGCGTCCCGGCAGCACTGTCACTTCAAAAGGAATACCTTGGAAAAACCAGGACTGCCTTCTATATCCGCCTTGCACTCGATGTGCTATGGGGGACTCCGTCAATAGTCTACGGAGCTTTCGGATTCATAGTAATGATATACCTGGGCCTGGGTGCGTCCCTGCTCGGAGGTATAATTATACTGACTCTGCTTCAGCTGCCCGTAATGATCAGGGCTATGGAAGAAGTAATCGTAATGGTTCCGGCAGAACTGAAAGAGGCATCATATACTCTGGGTGCCAGCCGCACGGATACGACTTTCGGGGTCGTTGTCAGACAGGCTCTTCCGGGCTTGATCACGGCGGTCCTTCTGGCTTTCAGCCGGGGAATCGGCGATGCGGCATCAGTCCTCTTTACGGCAGGCTATACCGACCGCCTGCCGGAATCTCTCTTCGAGCCTGTAGCTTCACTTCCGCTGGCGGTATTTTTCCAGCTTGGAATGCCATATCCTGAAGTCCAGGCCCGGGCTTATACAAGTGCCCTTGTACTGCTGTTAATTGTACTGGCATTAAGTATCGCATCTCGATACCTAGCAAAAAAATTTAGGAGAAATATACTGAGGTAATCATATGGAAAGCAATATCAGGATTGAAAATATCAGTGCGTTCTACGGAGATTGCCAGGTGTTAAAGAATGTAACACTTGACATCCCTGAGAAGCAGGTAACTGCTATCATAGGCCCCAGTGGCTGTGGTAAGAGTACGATGCTGAAGTGTTTTAACAGGCTTATAGATCTGGTAGAAGGGACGACCTATACCGGAAATATATTTGTCAGGGGCCTTGATATCCTTAGCAAAAAAGCAAATGTCAACGATGTAAGACGCAAAGTCGGGCTGCTTCCGCAGAGGCCTACCCCTCTTCCCATGTCGATATATGATAATGTAGCTTATGGGCTGAAGATACACGGGACAAAGGATAAAAAAATCCTTGACGAGAAAGTAGAGCACTACCTCCGTATTGCAGGCCTGTGGGAAGAAGTTAAGGACCGCTTGAAATCTCCCGCAGCAAAGCTCTCTATCGGACAGCAGCAGAGACTCTGCCTTGCAAGAGGACTTGCAGTAGAGCCGGATATTATNNGAGCCAACATCAGCACTTGACCCGGTATCAGCCCAGCATATAGAAGAGCAGCTAGTCAAGTTAAAGAAAGATTACACGATAGTAATCGTCACACACAACATTCATCAGGCTATGAGAATGGCAGATCATGTTGCTCACCTGTACCTAGGAGAGCTGGTTGAGCACGGCCCTGCAAAAGAAGTTTTCGAAAACCCGAAACATGAGAAAACGAGGGCATATATATCCGGTACGCTCCTGAGCGACACCAACGTCGAAGAGAATATCATACTAAAAGAAAAAAGATGCCCTATAAGCCCTGATAAAAAGCATGTATCTGCGGCTGCAACAGCATAAGAATTCTATAGCTAAGAATATCCGTAAAAGATCCGTAAAAGAATTATCCTAAGAAGTTAAGAAAAAGCCGGTTAGTGATTATTCCTACCGGCAATAAAAATATAATAGGCCCCTGTACTCAAGATATTCCTATGAAGCTNNATGATCAGTTATTTAATGATCAGCTACTTTATAGACTGATAAACCTTTTTGGCAATTTTTTTGGCTACGTGTATTCGGAGGTATTTAATTTTTACACCGGATACAGAATAACATTTAAATTTACTCCGAATACTTTTATGTATAAAGAGAATATTATAGTTTTCAGTTAGTGTATCCAGAATATATCCCAAACGAGCTTACTTTATCATTTTAGCTAATTACTTTTAGCTAATTACTTTAGTTATTTCTTGTTTCATTTCTGTTACTACCGAATTTTTTTGTTTATTTGATTATACCGGAAATAGTACTTTTCTTCCATCAGGAATGATCAAGTATCCCGATTGTCTCATTAATTTAAAAATATATCACATATGGGAAAATTTGTTTAAATTTTAGGAATATATATTTAATAGAGAAACCTAATTTTCTTTGATAGCATGGGTAGATTCATACTGAAATGTCTGAAGTGCGGAAAGGAATACGGACAGCAATACAGGCTCACTTGTGAGAACGACGACTCTCTTTTACGGGCAATTTATTTTGAAGAAAAATTGGAATTAAGGAACCAGCCCGGCATCGGAAAGTTCCATTCCTGGCTTCCGATAGAAAAAGAGCTTGATACCGAAGCCGGCCCCATTACTTATAAAAGCGAAGCTTTTGCCAGGGAACTCGGGCTTTCTAACCTTTATATAGGGTTCAGTGGGTACTGGCCCGAAAGAGGAGCTTTTATCAAAACCTGCAGTTTTAAAGAGCTCGAAGCTCACCCTATCATGCAATTCCTTCTGGAAAATGGAGCAAAAGCCATAGTTCTTGCGTCTGCCGGGAATACAGGCAGGGCTTCTGCTCATGTTTCGGCTTTGACAGGAACGGATGTCTACATAGTAGTTCCTGATTCGGGAATCGAAAAGCTCTGGCTGCCCGAAGAACCTACCGAATCCATTCATCTTATCAGCATGGGTCCCGGAAACGATTACACTGATGCTATCAACCTTGCAGGGAGGATCGCAAAGCTACCCGGCATGGTTCCCGAAGGCGGAGCAAGAAATGTTGCCAGAAGGGACGGAATGGGTACTGTCATGCTTGATGCAGCCGTAACCATAGGAAGAATGCCTGACCATTATTTCCAGGCAGTAGGAAGCGGCACCGGAGGAATTTCAGCCTGGGAAGCCTCACTGAGATTAAGGGCTGACGGGCGTTTCGGTTCAAAGCTTCCAAAGCTCCAGCTTGCCCAGAACCTTCCTTTTGTTCCCATGTATAATGCCTGGAAGGCTGGCAGAAGGGAAATTATTCCCGAAATTGATATGAAAGATGCAAAGAAGCAGGTAGAGGAAACTTATGCGTCCGTCCTTACCAACAGGACTCCCCCGTATGGTGTTACAGGCGGTCTCTATGATGCACTTGTAGACACCAACGGAATAATGTATGCAATTACCAGAGAAGAAGCCCTTGAGGCTAAAGCCCTTTTTGAATCTCGGGAAGGTATAGATATCCTGCCTCCCTCAGCAGTAGCAACAGCCGCTCTCTTAAAAGCCGTAGAAGCCGGAAACGTCGGAAAGGACGATATTATTCTCCTGAACCTTGCAGGTGGAGGATATAAACGCCTGAAAAAAGACATTAAACTTCACCAGATCCAGCCGGTAGCTACCGCCAGAAATCCCGATATCCCTTTAGAGGAATTGAATATCTGAGATCGGATATTTGAGACGGAATATTCGGGATGAATATCCAGATTAAATATCCAGACAGTATCTCCGCCTTCGGAAAACATAAAATGCAGAAAAAGTTGAGGAGCTAAATGTATGGCGAGTCCGGAAGAAATAGTTATAGAAATTATGAAAAAAGAAGGTATCAATCTTGCTGCAACTCTGCCCTGTGACAGAATTAAAAACCTGCTTCCCCTTGTTTCGAAGAACTTCCCTGAAATAAAATTGACAAGAGAAGAAAACGGTGTGGGAGTCTGCGCCGGATTTTACCTTGCAGGCGGAAAGCCCGTAATGCTGATTCAGAGCACAGGGCTCGGGAATATGATCAATGCCCTTGAATCCCTGAACATAACCTGCAAAATACCCCTGCCTGTTCTGACAAGCTGGCGAGGCGTTTACAAAGAAGGAATTGAAGCTCAGGTCCCCTTAGGAGTCCGCCTCCCGGCGATTCTGGAAGGTGCAGGACTCGCATACACTATAATTGATGAGGTTGAAAAGCTTTCTCAACTTGAAAATGTAATTCGTGATGCTTTTGAAAATTCCAGACCCCATATAGCTCTAATCTCCCCGAAGGTATGGGAAACCTCTGACTGCTGCGCCTGGCAGGAAGCAGGGATGCCCGAAAAGCCGGAGGTTATGGAACGGACATGCAGTTTTACATTTACAAGAGAAAACCTCAAGCCGG
>DUIO01000304.1 GCA_013330315.1 Methanosarcina sp.
AAAAATGGTTTTACTCAGCTTTTTTATTGAAAACTTTGCCAAGCCCGAAACTAATTCCCAGCACTGCTATAGTCCCTATGGCAATTGCCATAATTTCTCCGCTTTTTCCCAGGCCCTCAATAGAGTAATCAGACATTGGAGAGCTTATTGCAGGTTCCATTTCTTCGAGCTCGGATAATTTTGATTCTTCTATTAAGGTTGAAGCAGCACTCTCCAGCCCGTCAGGGTCCGGAGATGCAAGAAATGGAGCGAGTACCGAGATTAGGAGTGCGACTGCGACCCCGGCATACAGAAATTTCATATTTTTTCCTCTCATGCCATTGCCTCCATTTCGGCTCTCTCTTTTCTGGCTTTCGGGCTATCCTCTTCCAGCAGATCAGGACGGGATTTTGAAATAGCCGCTATTGATATAGAGGTAATAAGCCCTTCTCCTACAAAGCCGATTATCAGATGGAAAGTTCCCATTGCTACGAGTCCGGGAACGAGAGGGAAAGTGCCTGCAATCCACAGCTGGACTGCACAGACAATCGCCGAACTGAAAAGCCCGAGCCATGCACCTCCGAAGGCTGCGATATTTGTGTTCAAACTCTTGCGGAGTATTGCATACGTATAATATCCGACAAAACCGGAAACAACTCCCATATTCAGGATATTTGCACCCATTGTAGTAATTCCGCCGTCAGCAAAGGCAAATCCCTGCACGAGCAAAACAAGCGTGAGTACGAGGACTCCAGCCCATGGGCTTCCGAAAACAATCGCCACAAGAGCCGCCCCTACCATATGCCCGCTTGTCCCCATACCTATGGGTATATTCATGGCCTGAATAGCGAATATTCCTGCCGCAAGGGCAGCAAGGACCGGTACTTTCATTTCATCGAGTTCTTTTCTTGCCCATCTCATTGAGATTATAATGAATGGGAGAGCAATAGCCCAGTAAATTATTGCCTGGTCAAGCGGTATGAACGAATCCGGTATATGCATTCACTTTTCCTCTTTTTACCCCATTTCTTATTTTTCTGAAGTTTCGACAGGAATTCCTGTCTGGCACGGAAGAAATATTCCTGATATGAGAATATCTTTGAATCGAAGATTTTTTGGTTATCTTTAAAGAAGCTAACCCGTATTCCTTTAATACCGGATAACTTTCTTGATAATTATTTTCAAAGAATCCTCTTGATAATACCAGATTGTTAAGTATTACATATATACGTTTTGATATTACTTTTTTCGATAAATCTTATATTTAATAAAATTCGTTACTTCTCTATTTATATATACGTCAAACTGCTTAACCATTCATTCTTTCCCGAACTGAAACGAGGATGCGGGTTCGGATTTCTGGTGTTAAATCGTAGAATCAATATTTCTGGTTGTAAAAAATGCCTGATGTAAAAATATAATCAGGAATTGTCAAGCAATGTTAAACTTCAGGCAGATAATTTAAGAGCGCGCGTTATTTCAGGTAAAACAACATGTAACTTCAATAGAGTGATGAAGAAATAAAGTGATGAATTATNNATGAATTATGATGAATAAATAGAGTGAGGATTTATATACTCCGGATAAAACACCGGATAAACCTCAAATAAAGTAATGGATATAAATTATACATCCCGCACTGAAGAGCAAAAAAAGAATATCCGAGATTTTGACTTTTCCCCTGTAATATTTTTTTTCATGACCACTACCGTATCCTCTGCAAAGCATGCTTATATAAGTCTTTTCTCCCTGCTCATAAGAGCGCACAAAGATCGAACTGATACTGTGCCCTACCTGTTTTACAACCCATNNCTTAGCCCGAGAGGAAGGTCCAGGGGATAGAGGGTATAGGTTTCCACAAAAGATGGTCTCAGGAAAGGCTGGACTATAGCAATCCCAATTCCTAATGGCAGGATTGCAAGGATGCGCAGGAGGAAATACTTTAAATCCAGCCCGGCAGCAAGGACAAGAAGCAAGAGATACGCTTCAACTGCAAGAAGGCGGGTTATATTTTCTTCATGGATGCGGGGCAGGCTAACTGTATAAAGGATCACAACAAGCGCAAATAGCAGCTTTACTCTTGGGTCAAGCCTGTGTATCAGGCTGTTTTTATATGATTCGCGCTCGATATCGGTAAGTGTAACCATCAAAAATTCTCCTGAAAGTACTCTGTATAACTTTTCAGGTTTTTGTTCTCGTTTTTTCTCGTTTTTATTTCATCTCTGCTTTCTGATTTGCAGAGCCTATAATTCGCAGGATTTCATCCCTCGCCCCTTCGGCTGTTATCTGTATGTTGACATCAATGCCTTCCTGCTGTAACATTTCGAAAACCTCTGCAACTCTGGGGAGCTTTAAATGTGCCTTTCTGAGTAATTCGGGGTCATTAAATATTGATTCAGGTGTCCCTTCAGCTTCAAGTTTCCCGTGGTGGAGTACGAAAACCCTTTCCGCAAAATAAGGGACGACATCAACGTCATGAGTTGAGAGCAGCATAGTAATCCCCAGTTCCCTGTTCATTTTCGTTATAAGCTCCAGGATTCGGGTTGAGCTTAAAGGGTCAAGCCCGGCTGTAGGCTCGTCAAGCACGATAACTTCCGGACGCATGGCAAGAATGCCTGCAATTGCTACAAGCTTCTTTTGTCCCCCACTCAAATGGTGAGGGGCTCTTTCTTCAAAACCCTTAAGCCCTACCATTTCCAGCGCTTCCTTAACGCGGGTTTCAACTTCTTTCCTGGGCAGCCCCATGTTTATTGGTCCGAAAGCCACATCTTCTTCGACACTTGGAGCAAGCACCTGATCATCAGGGTCCTGGAACACTATTCCTACCGTCTCCCTGCACATCCGGACATTTTTTTTAGTTATTTTTTCTCCCTTTACCACCACTTCTCCTGAAAAGGGGCGCAGGATCCCATTGAGGTGCTTAAAAAGTGTTGACTTTCCTGCTCCATTAGCCCCGAGCACTGCAACTCTTTCTCCCCTGTATATCTTGAAATTTATCCCGTCAAGGGCATTTGCCTCCAGGTGAGGATATCTGTGGCAGAGATCCTTTACTTCAAG
>DUIO01000041.1 GCA_013330315.1 Methanosarcina sp.
TCGTAACATTTCAACATATCTGACCACCTCAACAGACCTCGTTGAAAAGACAGTTTTCTTTCAGGGCCGAATGGCATGGGACGCATACTATTCTTTTAATATGTTCCTGGTCAGGCTTGAGTTCAATAGGATAGTTTCCTTCCCAGACAGGGGTTTCTTCGCGGATAAGGTGCTCTTTGCAAACCCCTCTCCCACATACGATACAAATTCCCACGGCGTCCGTATCTTTGCCTTCTATGGCACATTCATAGCATTTCATAGCTTTCCCTCCAACCTGAAAATTCTGTTCTTAAGCAAACTCTGCCTTATTTAAATTTTATCGGAAAGTTTTCAGGGCTGGTCTTATATTACTTTTATATAGAGAATCCTGATTTTTTTATTATTCTTCTATAAGGGTCATTTCTTCTCCGCAGCAAACAAGTGTCCCGCCGCCTACTTTTGTTACGGTAACTTCGTTGCCACAGACCTCACAGAGATACTTTTCTCCTTTTTTGGATACACCCATAGCTGTTCACCTCCTTTTTTAGTTCCAATTCCTCAAAATTCTTATTTGGGCCTTCCCCTAGGCCTGAGACTCTCGGAAAAAGCTCCGAGTTTCATGACATCCATACATATTGCCATTCTTTCTATATAATTCTAAGGATTTTTAAAAAAGTAACATAACCTATTCCTTTCTGTATTTATCAGTCTTACTTTTTTCATCCACATAATCAAGACTTTGAAACCTCTAATTTTTTTCTTTTAGCTATCATATACCTGTTATTTCTTATCTGATAACCTGGAGCCTTCCGCAAATTTCCGAGGCCATACATTTTTACAATATAAATCTTTTCCTTCATTCCTCTGAAAAATTTACTTCAATATAAGCCAGTTAAAAGAAAGTTAACTATTTTTTGTCCAATCTCTTATCAATCCCTTTTGAAAATACCATGAAAAATATTCTTTTCTGGATAAGGTTTATAAGGTTTGGTTATTTCTTTTGAATGAGTCAGACCCTAGGCAGATGTCNNACTACCTAAGAAAATGTATTATCAATCCTTTTATATACATTTCATTTAATACAGTTAATTATATATAGATTCTTAAATACTGTTATGTGAATTCTAGTTAGAGACTGTAATTAACACCTATTGTAACGGATGTTAATTATAATTTAAGCTCTATATTTTTACATGGGATAAAAGGACCCATCTAGCCATTAAGCAGTAATAGAAAGGAGTAATCAAATATGAAGTTCGGAATCGAATTTGTACCCGCCGATCCTGCTTTAAAGATCGCATATTACGCAAAGCTCTCAGAACAGCAGGGATTTGACTACGTCTGGATCACTGACCACTACAACAACCGTGACGTATATTCCACTCTTACCGTTCTCGCCCTGAACACCAACAGCATCAAAATCGGCTCAGGTGTTACAAATTCCTATACCAGGAACCCTGCAATTACAGCATCAAGCATTGCCTCCATTGCTGAAATTTCAGGCGGCAGGGCAGTTCTCGGTCTCGGACCCGGGGACAAAGCAACTTTCGATGCCATGGGCATTGCATGGGAGAAACCTCTTGCAACCACAAAAGAAGCAATTCAGGCAATCAGAGGTTTTATCGAGGGTAAGAAAGTCTCCATGGATGGCGAAATGGTCAAGTTCGCAGGCGCAAAGCTCGCTTTCAATGCCGGAAAAGTTCCTATCTATATGGGCGCCCAGGGACCCAAGATGCTCGAACTTGCAGGTGAAATTGCAGATGGTGTCCTGATTAATGCTTCACACCCCAAGGACTTTGAGGTCGCTGTAGAACAGATCCGCAAAGGTGCCGAAAAAGCCGGCCGTGACCCAAGTGAAGTCGATGTCACTGCATATGCCTGTTTCTCCATTGACAAGGACCCTGCAAAGGCAGTCAATGCTGCAAAGGTAGTTGTTGCTTTCATCGTAGCCGGATCCCCTGACCTTGTTCTCGAGCGCCACGGTATTTCTGTCGATGGCAAGAAGCAGATCGGAGATGCAATTGCAAAAGGAGACTGAGGAGCCCTCATGGGCGGGCTTGTTACCCCTCAGATGATCGAAGCCTTCGCAATCTGCGGAACTCCTGAAGACTGCATGAAGAGGATTAAGGACCTTGAGGCAATCGGAGTAACCCAGATTGTCGCCGGATCCCAAATCGGTCCTGACAAAGAAAAAGCAATAAAGCTTATAGGCAAAGAGATCATTGCAAAGATGTAATTTTTATTACATCCTGCATAACCATTTTTATATTTCATTATACTTTTAAAAACATCTTGCCAGTAAGGCAAGCTTATCAAGGCATTGGAGGTAACTGATTGCCACCAAAGATTGCAGAAGTCATTCAACATGACGTATGCGCAGCCTGTGGGGCATGCGAAGCCGTATGTCCTATCGGGGCTGTTTCCGTAAAGAAGGCGGCAGAAATTCGAGATCCGAACGATCTGAGCCTGTATGAAAAAGGGGCTGCTTACCAGGTTTGCGAAGGCTGTTTAACCTGCAGCAGGATCTGTCCAGTAGTGGACGGTTTCATTGGAGACGAGCTTTCTAACGTTCGCAAATTTTTTGGCGCACGGTCTAAGGACAATGTCGGCAGCCAGGATGGAGGCGTAACGAGCGGAATACTCAAAGCTCTCTTCAGAAAAGGTGAAATTGACTGTGCTGTAGGGATTACACGGAACGAAAACTGGGAGCCTGAAGTCGTTTTGCTGACAAGCGCAGAAGATGTGGAAAGGACAAGAGGGACAAAGTACNNTGCATGGAAAGTTTCCATCATGATGTCATGCTCGACAAAATTATCCCTGAGAACATGAAAGTAAACGTCAGGGATATCGTAAAGATGGAATTCACAAAAGGCAAGTTCTGGGTCTACACAAAGGACGGAGAAGTCCACTCTGTGCCGATCAAGGACGTTGCAAAGTATGCAAGAAACCCCTGCCATCACTGCTGTGACTATACATCTGTCTTTGCCGATATTTCTGTAGGTTCGGTCGGAGCTCCTGACGGATGGAACTCGGTTTTCATAAGGACTGAAATCGGGGAAAAGTATTTCGATAAAGTCCGTGATGAGATGGAGATTATGGAAGACCCGAAACCAGGCCTTGAACTTGTCGGGAAACTTATCGAAATGAAGCGCAAGAATAATGCGGAGCACTTCCTGGAAGTTTGCAAGGAATTCAGCTTTGAAACCGGAATCCGCAACGAAACGGTCTGAAGTCTGAACTCAATTTGAAATCAAAAGTTAATTTACAAGAGGAACCCGGTACAGATTCGAGGTTGGATCCGAATGACACGAGCTTTTTATATAGGACGTTTTCAGCCGTATCATTTCGGACACCATGCCGTAATTACGCGGATTGCAGAAGAGGTGGATGAACTGGTTATAGGTGTAGGAAGTGCCCAGAAGAGCCATGAAGCCACCGACCCGTTTACTGCAGGGGAAAGAGTTCTTATGCTCTATAATGCGCTTGAGCACCTCCCTATCCGTCATTACGTCCTCCCTATCGAAGATGTCAGGTATAACTCTATCTGGGTTCACCACGTCGCATCCAGAACTCCCCACTTTGACGTGGTGTACTCGAATAACCCTCTGGTAATTCAGCTTTTCCGGGAAGCCGGGTTTTGTGTTAAGGAATCTCCCCTTTACATAAGGGAAAGGTATTCCGGTACTGAAATCAGGAGACGGATGATTGCGGGAGAAAAGTGGGAACACCTGGTTCCAAAACCGGTTGTAGAAACGATTAAGGATGTTGATGGAGTAACCCGCCTCAGGAATGTTTCTGCCAGCGATAAAAATTGTTCTTTATAATATTTTCTTTAATTTTCCTTTAGTGATTTTTTTTCTTTTAATTTTTCTTTAATATCATTTTCTCAAATTTTTTTAGTGTTGTTTTTTCTCAAATTTCCTTAATTATTCTTTTTTAAATTTTCCTTTAATACTTCTTTTTTAACTTTATCTTTCCTTAACTAAAATGTTACTATTTTTTCTATTTTTCTGCTGCATTTTTCAAGTTTCATCTTTTAGTTGACGCATATTTTATTTTAATTTTCATTTATATTTATCTATTTATAACTGTGTTCTTTTGATATCTCAGGTTAAGCTCTATTTTTCTATAATCTGTTATTCTGAATTAAATGATCATGGAATTTCTCGTAGATTTATTATCTATTTGTTATAGTCTCACTATTCAATGGCTTTTTATGCGCTGTAAATACGACATCCACTACTTATGAATGCTAATAAATAATAAATTTTAAAATCTGTTTGTACCCTTAAAATATCATTTTTGGGGAAAATTTTTTATAAAAGAAACAACTATTTGTGTCTGATGTACTCTCTAACAATTTTAAATATATATTCAATTATTTCTTTGCCTTTTGAGGGGAATTTACTCTGAATTCTAGCCCATATTTTTACATATCAAATTTATTGGTGAAGGGGGAGAATTTCGAAAACGCATTAGGTATTAGTAATATATTGAAAAAAAACAGTCGTGTTACATAACTCTAAACTATATATTTATATTAGAACTGTTTGGTGACAAAAACAACTAAATTCTGCTTAATTGTAAGAAAATATATTACTCTGTTGAATCCGAGATTTCACTCTTTGAGAGTACATTTTATTTGGCAGTAAATACGGATTAATATGGATAAAACCAGGGTTTAAATATGCTTATAGTTGGGCGGATATGGAGTGTATAATAATGCTAAAGTCTACGTTTAACAGGTGGATGAAAGTACTCTGTATTTTCACATTAGTCTTTTTTGTCATGTCAATGACAGGGGCGGCCGCATGCAGTAAAACCAGCAGTACATGCAGTAAAACTAGCAGTACATACAGTAAATGTAAAACGGATGCAATAAACGATTCATTCAGCTTAAACCCCAGCCAGACATCAAAGGCATTTAACGTGCTGGCTAACGACAAGGGATGTGGCCTTAAAGTCACAACTACCGGCTATATCACTACGTCAAAAGGTGGTAAAGTACTGATGAAAAGTAATGGTACGTTTACCTATGTAAAGCCAGTTGCCTGTTCTAATAAGAGTGACAGCTTCACATATAAAGCCGTAAACAAGTACGGAGTTTACGACACTGCAAAGGCAACACTGAATTTCAAGTGCAGCACCAGCTGTACCAAGTGTTCCAGCTGTGCCAAGACTTCTAAATGTACCAAATGCTCTTGCAAATAATCAATTATAGGGAGCAGGAGTATATTTTTGGGGACCTGATCCCCATCTCCCTTCTTATTTCTTTATTTTCAGGGAATAAGGTCAATCCAGTCAATGGATCCGGGTTTATATTCATTCAATTCTTTTTCTTCTCCACTTAAAATGTAATCTATGATTTCTTCAATATCGTGTCCGACTTCTTCGATGTTTTTTCCGGTTGTATTTATTTCAAAGACTTTCTCGCACCACTCGGAAGCCTCAACAAGAATTACATCCAGAGCTTCGGCCTCGATATTCTCCTTTATTTTCTCTTCCGAATAGCCGCGAACTTCCAGTCTTTTTTTGAGTTCAGGAGGGTATGCTCTAAGGATAATAACGATATCTGCAATATAATGGGCAAGGTGACTTTCAAGAATTATCACTCCGTCTGTCGCCTCTTTTTCCATTTCTCCAGTAATCTCATTAAGACGGTTTCTGATAAGTTTCATGTCTGCTACTAATGCATCCCTTTTTTCATCAACTTCACTATAGAGATGTTCTTCTTTAATCATGTCGTTGAGGTGGATTACTTTCCAATGCCTCTTTTCTTCGAGAAGCCTGCTTACTGAAGTTTTTCCCGTGCCTGGTGTACCCGTGAGTCCTATGAGCATGGAGGAGAAGATAT
Organism: Methanosarcina sp.; assembly: GCA_013330315.1. GTDB lineage: Archaea > Halobacteriota > Methanosarcinia > Methanosarcinales > Methanosarcinaceae > Methanosarcina > Methanosarcina sp8098u. The sequence goes on from DUIO01000041.1 coordinate 5,834, forward strand.
GGTTTATCGCAATTATAGTTAATCCCGATTTGTTTTATTCCTTTATTTTCCATAACTGTCAAAAATGTCCATATGCAAAGCTGTTCGGTGCTTTCATTTTGTTTAAAAATTAGAACCTGTAAAAAACAGGTTTTTTCAAATTATTTTTTAAGAGTTCCGACAACAGGATAGTCTTTAAATACTTCCGGCCCGTGAGGCGCTTCATCCATTTCTTGAGTAAGGTCCTGTCCTGAATCATGGAGTCCCTGATGAGTGCCGTCCTCCCACATATAGCTGTCTGATACATCGTACACCTGTCCGTCATATACGATGTATGTTTTGCCGTTCTTACCATTGTATTCTGAGAGTTCTTCAAGTGTGTATTCTTTCATCTTCCATATCCTCCGTTTATTTTGCAATAATTTTATGGTACTGATAATTTAAATTTTATAAAATTTAAGAGTTACCTTCCCGAATTTGCATCCAGCTTGAGCAAGAAGATCAAACATTAAGCAGTTTTAGCATTTCGCCCGTTTCAGTAACAGGAAGCTGGCATTGATAGTTCTGGCAAACATATGCAGTTGCTTTGCCCTCAACGGGTGTCTGTTCTTTTGTATACTTTGCCAGGTCCGTAATTTCGGGATCTTCTCCTTCGGGTCTGAAAACCAGCACCTTATTGGGCACGAAATAACTCCACAGCTCTTCCAGCATGCGGACCGTATCTGGAGCCCCGGGCTTTCCTGAGATTATTACTTCATATGAAGGTCCAAGCCTGAAATCAAGAGCAGATAGAAACTGGGCATATCCTGAAGGCGCTTTTCTGATTAGTTTTGAAAATGCACGCTCGAGCCTGTCGGCAACTTCTTCAAGTTCAGGATTTGCAGTTATCCTTGAGAGGCGCAGGAGGTTTAACATTTCAATTGAGTTCCCGGACGGTATTGCCGAATCCGTAAACTCCTTTTTTCTGAAAATAAGAGCCTCGCTATCATTGGCTGTAAAATAAAATCCGCCGTTAGCAGGGTCCCAGAAATGTTCCAGAAGCTCACTGTTCAGGGAAACTGCAGCTTTAAGGTGGCGCGGCTCGAATTCTGCTTCATAAAGTTCAAGAAGCCCATATATTAGAAACGCATAATCATCTGAAGTTCCGGTAATCCCTGCAACCCCTTCCCTGTAGCGGTGAAGCAGCCTGTTCTCAGGACTGTAAAGGGTACCTATTATAAAATCTGCAGCTTTCTCCGCAGCCTTCAGATATTTTTGCTCTCCGAACACCTGAAAGCCTTTTGCAAAGGCTGCAATCATAAGCCCGTTCCAATCTGTAAGGATTTTATCGTCCATTGAGGGCCTCTTGCGCTCATACCTGGCTTTCAGAAGTTTTTCTCTGGCACCTTTTATCCGCCTTTCGAGTTCTTCCACAGGAACTTTAAGTTCACCTGCAAGGGCTGCAGGGGAACGGACCATATAAAAGAGGTTTGTTCCGGTCCTTCTCCCTCTTATTTCTTCTTCAAAATTACCCCCATCTCTTAAATTAAACATTTTGATGATCAATTCGGAATCTTCGGGACCCAGAATGCTCCTTACTTCTTCAATTGTCCATAAATAGTACTTTCCCTCTTCCCCGTCAACGTCCGCATCTTCCCCGCAGTAAAATCCGCCTTCAGGTGATGTCAAATCTCTTAATACATAATCAAGGATTCCTTCTGCTGTTTCTTTGTACAGATCTTTTCCTGTGGTCTGGTAGGCTTCGATGTATGCAATTGCGGTAAGAGCCTGGTCGTATAACATTTTCTCAAAATGAGGCAGGAGCCACATGTTATCTGTAGAATAGCGGTGGAAACCTGACCCGAGGTGATCATAAATCCCTCCGCTGCGCATATTGTCTAGAGTATGTTCTACCATATGGAGTGCTTCAGGGTTTCCGCTCCGCTTCCAGTATCGGAGCAAAAAAGAAATTCTGTGCGGGGTAGGGAATTTCGGAGCTCCTTCAAAACCTCCGTATTCTGGATCAAAGGAATTAATCATTTCATCATAAGCTTCTTCGATTATCTCTTCTCCGAGCCCTTCTCCTGCAGACTCCGTAATCATGTTCTGGATAGTAGATGTAATCTTTTCAGCCGAGTCGAGTACATCTTCATGCTGCTGGTTCCAGATTTCTTTTATCCTGGGAACAAGTTCCAGCATGCCTGTCTGGTTGAAACGGGATTTTTTAGGGATATAGGTGCCTGCAAAAAAAGGTTTCTTACCCGGGGTCATTATGATATTGAGGGGCCATCCCCCTCTTCCGAGAATGATCTGACAGACAGTCATATAAATATTGTCAATATCGGGCCTTTCCTCCCTATCGACTTTTATAGAAACAAAAGCATCATTCATGAGCCTTGCGACATCTTCGTCCTCAAAAGACTCATGTGCCATCACATGACACCAGTGGCAGGTAGAGTATCCGATTGAGAGAAAAACAGGCTTGTTTTCTTTTCTGGCTTTTTCAAAAGCCTCTTCTCCCCATGGGTACCAGTCCACAGGATTATAAGCATGTTGCAGAAGATATGGACTTTTCTCATCAATCAGGCGGTTAGGTTTTCTTTGTTCTTTTCCCAGTATGATCCCTCCTTCAATTCAGGTTTGTAAATCCCGCCAGGCAAGCATGCCGCCTTTCAGGACTTTTACCTTCTTAAAACCCTTTCGGACAAGAAATTTAGCAGCCTTTGACGCACGTACGCCTGAGCGGCATACCACTATTATTTCCAGGTCTCTTTCTTTTTCAAGCTCCTTGAGCCTGTTTTCAAGGCTTCCTAGAGGAATATTCGTTGAGTTTTCAAGATGCCCGAGTTTCCCAAAGAGTTCGCTTTCCTCTCTTACATCGAGAATAAGCAAAGGAATTTTGGAGTCCATGCATTTCTTCAGTTCCTGAGCTGAGATGGTTTCTATATCCGAATTTTTTTCCTTTAGGAGAACAGTCTTTTTTATGCCTGAGCTTTCGGGCTCTGTATGCCCTCCGGAAGTTCGCGAAATCCGCGCCTCTGGACTCCTTAATTTAAAACACTCTTTTCCCGAGCCTGTAGATTCCGTCTCCAGTGCACATGCCAGTGCACCTATTGGTTCTGAATTTTCCTTTTTTCTGTAAGGTTTAAATTGAAAATTCACTTCTTTCTCTTCTGGCTTTGAAAGGTTTTTTTCTTTTATTGCATATCTGCAGCCTTTGAGNNAGCCTTAAATATCCCTGAAAATAGCCCTTTTTCATATCAGCAGGCACAGAATTGTGCGGCTCTTCAACCCTTTGAGTGCCTTTCCTGCCAGAATAAAGGTTAAACTCCCTGAAAGCATCCATAATAACTCCCTCTTCGAATAACNNACGTAGCCAAACTTTCCCCATTTTACATAGTTTTCCACAGAATATCAATATATCGGTAATCTTAGGTAATTATCGGTAATTTTAGGTAATTCCGGATATTATTATTATGGCTAAATCTTTTCCGGCTGGCAGCGGATGAAAAATTAGCT
>DUIO01000216.1 GCA_013330315.1 Methanosarcina sp.
AGCCCTTACCCTGATTGATAGAGGGGGCTTTTCGCAGCCCTTTTCCCAGAGGCATTCATTGATGGTTTTGTCAAGCTTAACCTGCTCAGCTTCGGTCTTCATGTGCCTTACAAGAAAACCCCTTACTTCTTTAACTGCCCTGCTAGCTCTCTTCCATGCAGGGACCTTCCTTACTTCTCTGAGGGGAATTGTGTATATCTGTTCTTTTACCATGTCGTCTGCCATTTTTTCCCACCGTCCTCGCTTATTTTACATCAAGGCTTCTTCTTCTCCAGTGCCTGCGCCTGGGATGACTTACTACCTTACGGTTAGTTTTAACAATAGCCCACACAGGGACTCTCGAGTTCTGCTTGTGCGCCTTTGCCAGACGCTTCTTCTGTCCTTTCATGTTATGACTCAAGTGGATCACACCTGTTGACCTGTAAGTAATTTAATTCCGTTGATTACAGTTTTAATTCGGTTAATTATAATTATCCGGTAATTAGTTGACTGTGATTTCAACCCTTGCGATTGTGATTCTACCATGTATGAATGAACGACCGGTCTGCAATCCAGCCCTGTAAATTCTATGATAGATATTATGTGGCTAATCTGCAGCAGTATAGGGGTTGAATATAACTCGATTCTATAAATCTTTATTCCAGAATTTTTCCCTTCGGGGAGGCTTCCGGTTTTTAAACACATATGTTTCTTCAGGGGAATTTCTTCCTTGAAAGTACATGGGACTGGAAATGAACCGGAAATAGGTCCTTTATCCTTTCCTCTCCCTGCCTTTGCTGAATTAATTCCCTGAGCTCTGTTTCATAGTCTGCTTTCTGTGTGTTCTCGCTCGGGCCCTGTTCAATATTCAGATAGCATCCGACAAGAGAATCCACAACCTTTTTACCGTAGCCTTTAAGGGGGCAGAAGTATTGAACTCCTAGCCTGTCTTCAATGCTTCTTATCTGTGAGATCGAAAGCATCGGAACCCTGTCATCCCGTCTGGTTCCGTCGGCAATAAGTTTAACTGACGGGTCCAGAGCAAGAGTTTCGACAGCTCTTTCGTGGATATAATTGATAGCTGCTCTCGGAAACCCTTCTTTCAGTACTAGCTCGTATGCCTTTTCCAGGATCTCTTGATCAAGAGATAAGACTCTATGTGGAAAATGTAACTCCTTAGCAGTCTTTGCATCAATTTCTCCCGTTGGGAGCAGCCCGAAGTTACAGGTTACGAGTTCGACCTCAAAAAACGGTTCCAGCAAAAGGGCAGAGAGTGAACTGTCCTTACCTCCACTGAAGAGGACCGAGACTTTCATTGTGCTTAAACCCGGGTTATGGACGTTTTGCGTTTCTTTGGCTGCATCCGCATCAGGAGTGTTTTCAGCTGCTCGTCGTCAATTTGAGACTGGAGCCTCCCACTCTGGGCAAGCGAGATCAGCTGCATCTCAAGCTGTTCTCCAAGGGCTGGCCTTGACATTTTAAGGGTTGTCAGGCGTTCCCTTGCTTCCGGAGTCAGGATCTGCCTCAGTATAGACTGCTTCTGAGCTTCCATTTCAGCTCTTGCCTGCTCCTGCTGATATGCTGCCTGCATATCTGATGGCTGCTGCTGGGCCTGCTGCCTCTGAATTTCTGCAAGTCGTCTCTTTCGGATTTCTTCGAGTTCGTCATCATTAGACATGGCAATCACCGAAAAAACCGGTTTTCTGGAATATGGTTATAGTATATTGAAAGGGGAACCGGATTTTCAGGTCCCTTTCTGAAGGATTTTTATCTCAGTATTTTGCAAGTCCCGGGATTTTCTCAAGCAGCTCCTGTTTAAGTTCGTGTGCTGCGTTATCCATCATGGAACGTCCTTTTGCAGATACTGTTCTTCCGTCCTTTACCTTCTGCAGGAAGCCTGCAGCCTCAAGCTGCTGAACTGACTTTCTTGCAATAGAACCACTGCCCTTTGCCTTGTGGAAAGGCTGGGAGCCGTTGTCCTTCTTTCCTCCGTAGACTGATCTAAGCCTCTCGATTCCGATTGGTCCGTCGGTATAGATCTTTCTAAGGACTGCTGCGCACCTGACGTACCACCAGTCTTCGTTGTTCGGGGGAAGTTCTTTGTGAACTCCGGTCTTTACGTTCCCTGCCCATTCCGGAGGAACGATCTTCTCATCTTCTTTAAGAATGCCTGCAAGCTTGTCGATCATTTCTGCCGCAGGGACATCAAATACTGTTGTCATGTATACTCCTCATGTGAATTCTGTTATTTTTGCAGGTTCGGGCGATAGCGCCGATTCTTCCCCCCGAATCTGTCAGGAATGTAACTCTTATTCTCGAAAAGAGGTAACTCTTTATGCTCTTCCGAGTTGTCCATTGCTGGTTTTTAGCTGGCTACGGACTCTTAGAATTTGGGCACGAAGGCCCGATAATGCCGGTTAATATGAAGTTAGTCTAAACTGGAAAATGGGGTTGATAAATTTATTGGTTAATATATACATTTTTCGGTAATCTGCCGGACAGGCTTACTAAATGTTATTCTTCTTTTTTAAACGTTTGTTCCCGTCCAGGACCTACGGATATATACTTAACAGGGACTTTCATGAGCTCTTCCAGCCTTTCAACATAGTTTCTGGCATTTTCCGGAAGGTCACTGTAGGATTTCACTTCTGTCAGGTCGTTTTCCCATCCCGGCAGGTCCTCATACACAGGGCTGCATTCCCAGAGGTCTTCGGTAAGTTCAGGGGGATAGTCCAGACTTTCTCCTTTATATTCGTACCCTACGCAGATCCTGAGAGGATCAAGCCCTGTAAGAACGTCCAGTTTTGTAAGGGAAATTTCTGTATATCCGTTGAGGGCAATAGCTNNCCCTCTCCTACTCTGGTTATATAGGCTTTTACTATGGCAATAACATTGTCCACTCTTGTCGGTCCGACTCCGAGGTTGGCACATGCGGAGCCTGCAATTGTAGAAGAAGAGGTTACGAATTTCTGGGTCCCGTGTATCACATCAAGATGACTGCCCTGTGCAGCTTCAGCCATTACATTTTTTCCTTCGTCAAGAGCCTGGTTGATTTCCCTTGATACGTCCGTAACATAAGCAGCAAACCGTTCTCCCAGTTCCAGGTACCTTTTTATAAGTTCCGGGTCTCTGACAATCTTCGGGTCTCCGCCCATTGCTTCAATTTCTTTTTCTTTCTGGGG
>DUIO01000221.1 GCA_013330315.1 Methanosarcina sp.
ATGTTATTGGGACTTTGGAGATGGAGATAATTCGATTGAGCAAAGTCCAAAACATAAGTTTATCAAGTCAGGCGAGTACAACGTTACTTTAACAGTAATCAATAAAGCAGGGAAAAGCACAGTTAATACCACAGTTTATGGACCTCCAGTTGCTAATTTCCATGCAGATATAACATCAGGAGAAACACCCCTGAAAGTTAACTTCACTAGCAATTCCACAGGCAATCCAACTCAATATTTTTGGATATTTGAAACGCAAGAAGGAAAGGACTGGCATTCTTTTCATCCAGTAAATGCTAAGCATACGTTTAAGGAACCAGGTGTATATACAATTACTTTAGTAGTTATTAATGATGCTGGCCACAACTTTTCAACAAAACCAAATTATATAACCGTATATAGTAATGAAACAGACAATGATAATAAAATCATCTTCTGACATGTCGTTGTAGAGCTCATCCAGAAACTAGAAATTGTTTTTCTAAATCTCAAATTTGAAACAAACATGGATTCTTAATCATTAAAATAGCTATAAGCTTCTTGTTAATCTGGGAATAAAATTGGTTTTGGAATGAGTCTGTACTTAAATCCAGAAATATCCAAAATTCTGAATACTTAATCATTTTATGTGCCCAAGCATTCCAGAATACTAAATGTTTAGAAAATATCGATTTCTGATAACATTTGTCAAGCTTTATTTATCTGTAATTCTATGTTTTTCTTTTTCATATTCAGAGTAATCAAAAAGTATCCCCAGTATGATTCCTCATGCTAGAAGATTGAATAGTTTCAGATTTTCCGAACGCTTGATATTTAATGGTTAAAAGCAAAAAATTGCCTCTATATATAGTGTCCTGAATATTTAGTTACCGCCTTACTGTATGCATACCTTCATTACCTATATTCGTATTTTATCCTGAACTAAGAATTCATTCTCACTTCCATGGTGATCTTTTGCCTTCAAAAACTAACCGTGAAAATTTTATCCGGTCTATTGCAGACCTTCTCAGAATAGCAGAAATAGAGCTCCCTGATGATGTGGTGGATGCTCTAAAGAAAGCCGAAGCCAGAGAAGAAAATCAGGTTGCAAAATCCCAGCTCCAGGCAATTCTGAAGAACATTGAAATTGCGAAAAATCATGGAGTTCCCATGTGCCAGGACACAGGCATTATGATCTTTTTTGTCGAACTCGGGACTGAGTTTCAGCCGGGATTTGACCTTGAAGCCGCAATAAGGGATGCGGTGTCCCTTGCGACCCGAGAAATCCCTCTCCGTCCCAATGCGGTNNTTAATCCGACCGAAACAGGCAGCATCAAAAATTTTGTGCTCGAAACCGTAGTAAACGCAGGAGGAATGCCCTGTCCTCCTCTTGTTCTTGGAGTGGGGATAGGAGGCTCTTTTGACAAATCCGCAAGGCTTGCAAAAGAAGCTCTCCTTGAGCCCCTGGATACCCCCATGGACGAGTTTGAAAGGGAAATCCTTGAGGCAGTAAACGTCCTTGGAATCGGCTGCATGGGGCTTGGAGGTAGCACAACTGCGCTTGCCGTGCACATAAAAACCGCTCACTGCCATACTGCTTCCCTTCCTGTTGCCGTGAATATCCAGTGCTGGGCGAACAGACATGCTTCAGTCGTATTTGGGGAGGAATAATAATGGAATACCATCTGCAAACTCCACTGAAAAAAGAGGACATTGAGAAACTCAATGCCCGAGACATCGTTTATATCTCCGGTGAAATTCTTACAGCCAGGGATGAAGCCCATGCAAGGATCCTTGAAATGGAAGAAAAAGGAGAAAAGCTCCCATTCTCCCTTAAAGGGGCAGTAATCTATCACTGTGGTCCCCTTATGCAGCAGACCGAATCGGGCTGGAAAGTAGTATCAGCAGGTCCAACAACAAGCGGCAGGATGTCAAAAATGACTCCACCTCTCCTGAAAGCCCATGAAGTCCGGGCAATTATCGGAAAAGGTGGAATGAAAAATGTTTCCGAAGCCATGGAAGATAAGTGTGTTTATCTTGCCTATACCGGCGGCTGTGCAGCCCTTGCTGCTGAATTGATAAAAGAGGTAAAAAACGTTCACTGGCTTGACCTTGGTATGCCCGAGGCTGTCTGGGTGCTCAGAGTTGAGAAATTCGGGCCGCTTATTGTAGGCATTGATTCAAAAGGGAAAGACATTTTTGCAGAAGTAAGAGAAAAAGCTGAAGAAATTCTTGAAGGGCTGCAAAAGTGAAACTGAAACTTACGTGATACTATAATACTATGGGTTAGTGCAGTTTTCTGTACCTCCATGTTAAGGTGTTTAAGGCTGCACTTCTGTCTTTTTTTTGAATTATTTTTGTGGCCCGTGGTCTTAAGAAAATGACTGTCCTGATTTTCCAGGTAACACAGGTTTAGCCAGTGACCCGAAGTACTCGAAAGTTTCCTGACCCCAGATCACGGCTTTTTCCCCGAAGCCGATTATGGTTTTATTCTCGCTTCCGTCATTTCTACCTGTAGAAAAGCAAGCAAGAACCATAGTGTCTGTTACAGCAAGCGTAGGAGGAATAATATTGTCATTCAGCACATAAATTTCAAAGTTTTCAAGAAGGAGCAGGGTATCAAATTCTTCTTTGAATTCTTCTGTAAATTTTTCAAATACAGGTTGAGTAAATATTATGGATACTTTCAACCCTTTTTTTGTGTTATCTGCACAGATGCTAAGATAGCGCAGATCAGGATTTGAGAGAAGCAGGAGAACCTGCTTCGAGCTGCAAAATGCTTCAACCATTTTTTGATACGCTGAAGAAGCATCTTCGCCCTGGCAGCAGTCAGGTATTAGTGCCATAAGTTCTTCCATTAGCTCAAAAAAAGCGAGTGGGGCTCCACCCGGCCTAACACCTGTCCAGTAATCATAATTGTCCTCAAGCAGCCTGAAAGCTTTCACAAGGGATTCCATTCTTCTGACAAGGATTTTGCCCAGTAAGGAGAGACTGTATACTCTATCAGCCTGAATTACAAGCCCGTTTTCTTTTAGCTTTTTGAGCTGGGGAAGAACGGCTACCGAATTGGTTTCAAGCTCGGAGTTGATTTCTTCAATAGTCCTGGGTTTATCTTTTAGAAATAAAAGCAAATCCGTTCTTTTCTCTGAAGACAGAAGAATTGTGATAAGGGAAGATCTCATCACTTCTAGTGCAAAACCTATGGATATATATTTTTTCATCATCAATATTATAGTTCTGAAATAAAAGAGCTTGAGAGTGATTATTAAGAAAAATTATCTTTCACCAGTGCTCGCATAAATGAAGATGCAGGCTTTTATGTAAGAATAAATGTAAATCATCGATAATTATATACAAATTAGTAGATACAAAGAAGGTCAGATATAAAGAGATATTACCGTTATCAAAAATGGTAAATTCGTCTGGAGAAACGAGCCTGGGACTCATATAAAAAAGCAGATAAAGGAAAAAACAGGCAAATATGAAAAGATAAACAGACAAATAAGAAGAGATAAACAGACAAATATGAAAAGATAAACAGGCAAATAAGAAGAGATAAACGGGCAAATAAGAAGAGATAAACAGGTATAAGTAAGGAAACTGTTTAAATAGAATCCGATATTCCAGAAGGTCAGTTATGAATCCGACAAAAAACCGCGATATTCCCCTTTACATTTATCACGCTGGGCAGTGTGATCCTAAAAAATGCACGGGAAGAAAGCTAGCTCGCTTTGAGCTTGCCCGCCTCTATGATAGGGTGTCAAGGCTGCCCCGTTCGGCAATTCTGCTGGATCCTATGGCAGAAAAAGCCCTGTCACCGGCTGATGACCCTAAGAAAGGGATTATCGTGCTTGATTGTTCCTGGGAAGAGGTAGAGCGAATTTTTCCCGAACTTGGGAAACTGGGTCTGGAACACAGGGCTCTCCCATATCTGCTTGCAGGAAACCCTGTGAACTTTGGAAGGCCTTTCAGGCTCAATTCTGCAGAAGCCTTTGCAGCAGCTCTGTATATTCTGGGACATAAAGAGCAGGCAGAAAACGTCCTCTCCAAGTTTAACTGGGGGCACAGCTTCCTTGAATTAAACAGGGAGCCTCTTGAGGAATACGCAACTGCAAAAAACAGCACGGAAATTGTAGAGATCCAGAGTCACTACATCTGAAAACGGCTACATTTAAGAAAACCCGTTGAATAAAGCTGCCGTCCCGGGTGCCAGAGGAAGAAGAGCAAACTTGCCTGAGATTGAGTGAAAAAGTAAAAAGGTTAAGATAATGAAGCAGGCGGTAAGGAAGCAAATAGCAGTTATAGGAGCCGGGACATGCAGCAACAAGACCCAGGCCCTTGCAGAAACCGTAGGAAGAGAGATTGCCAGAAAGGGAGCCGTTCTCCTTTGCGGAGGGTTGGGAGGGGTAATGGAAGCTGCAGCGCGTGGAGCAAAACTTGATGGGGGGATAACCATAGGAATTTTGCCCGGGGCCTGCAGGGAAGATGCAAACCCCTGGATAGATATAGCTATTCTCAGTGGAATGGGGCATGCCAGAAATGCTCTCATAGCTCAGTCATCTGATGCTTTAATTGCGGTTTCAGGAGAATACGGAACACTTTCGGAAATAGCTCTGGGATTGAAAATGGGAAAGCCCGTATTTGCCCTTGATTGCAAATGGGAAATAGAGGGTGTTCGAAAGGTAAAAAGTCCGATAGAAGCAGTAGAGCTTGCTGTAGAGTTTGTTAAAAGAAATAAATGAACATCAACAAGGTAGTGAAAAATCCTGAACTCTGCCGCATATAAAAAAACTGCAGAATGAGAGTTTATAATAATCCAGAAAAATCCGAAAAAAAGACCCTGATTAAGGGCAAAAACTACAGAAATACGGAAATTTGAGCCTTATTTTAGTTACAAATAGCAGAAATTTTGGAATTCGATCCAAAAATTTATATTAGAAAAGGAAACTTCAAGAATTAGGAGGCAGGCTTCGACTCAGACTGGCAGGAGTTTTGGGGTACGCCAGTTTTCCTCCCCAAGATATAAGAAAAGTGACATCGGAGTTTTAAATGCACCTTATCGTAACGGAAAAAAATATAGCAGCAAGGAGGATAGCTGCGATTCTGGCTCCAAAGAGTCCTAAGAAGGAGAGAGTCAGTGGAGTGGACGTATACCGGTACGAGACTGGGTCCGGAGAAAGCAGACAGGAAACTGCAGTTGTAGGGCTTTCCGGTCATATTGTCGGGATAGATTTCCCAAATGAGTATAACAACTGGCAAAAGGTTGATGCCAGAGCCCTGATAGACGCCGATATCATAACAACCCCAATCAACCGGAAAATAGTGACCGCTTTAAAGAGCCT
>DUIO01000134.1 GCA_013330315.1 Methanosarcina sp.
AGCTTTGTCTGCATTCCCTGGATATAAATGAAATTCGAGCCGAGGTTGGTTACTTCATTTGTGAAGTGCTGATTGAAGCTTGCCCCGAGGGACACGTTCGCAATCACAGCAGCAACCCCGATAACTATCCCAAGAACCGTAAGAGTTGAACGCATCTTTGCGCTTTTAATGCTTCCAAAAGCTATTTTTCCTGCACTTAAAATAGGGATCATGAGTGGAGGCTCCGTTTTGAGTTTTTTCGAGGGGAGGAATAAAGAATTAAAAGCCAGAAATGATTTTTGCTAACTTTCTTTAAATGACGATATCAAACATATAAACCCTGCTAAGTATGAGATATCAATCCAAAGCAAAAGACGAAATGTTTAAACGAAAATTATTATTGCTGGAGTATAGTTACCTTATTCCCTTATCGCTGTATTTCGGGTGCTATAAAAGGAAAAAAATAGAAATAGAAAAGGAGAAGAAATACTGGTATGTTTCTTAAAGTCCGCTCTGAGAACCCTTCAGACTATCCTGCCATAACCGAAGTAAATAACCTTGCCTTCGGACAGCCTGCGGAAGGAAAACTCGTTGAAAACCTGAGGAAAAACCCGAAATTTGTCCCTGAACTTTCGCTTGTAGCTGAAGTTGACGGAAAAATAGTTGGATATATCCTCTTTTTCCCGGTAAAGATCAAATCAGGGACAGGAGAGGAAAAAGAGACTATTTCGCTCGCCCCGCTGGCAGTCAGACCTGAGTTCCAGAAACAGGGTATCGGAAGTGAACTCATAAAAGAAGGGCTAAAGGCTTGCCTGCAGCTTGGATATGATTCGGTGATAGTGCTCGGACATCCCGAATATTACCCGAACTTCGGGTTTGAGCCAACAGAAAAGTGGGGAATAAAAGACCCATTTGGCGCGCCGACTGAAGCATTTATGGCGCTGGAATTAAAAGAAGGAGCACTTGAAGGTACCGGTGGGGTTGTGGAATATCCTGAAGAATTTCTTGATGTTTGAAAAAAGAAAAATGAACTTAAAGGATAAAGAACGGAAAAAAAGAAATCAGAATATTTACATCGACGGTGTAAGGCTTGATTCCGCTCTTCTGTACCTCGTGCCCGGAAGATTGGACGCCGAGATCAATTTCCCGAGATCTCTGGATTTTTCCAGTAGTCTGGGCCTGGAAGTGACTTCAAGATTATCCGTGCCTGCTGCAATGATTGTATCCAGAACATCAAAGCCAAGATAATAGAAAAGACCTGCTGTGTATTCAAAATACGGTTTAAAGGCATCTCTGTCCGGAATACCCTGAGTGAAGACAAGGACCAGCTTTTTATTATCAAGCCTGCTAGAAAAATCAGATCTTAAAAAAGCTGTCATGCGATCGATAAGAAGCTTTGTCTGTGCGGTTATCTGCCACATATATACAGGAGACCCAATCACAACAGCATCTGCTGTCCGAATTTCAGTATAAAGTTCCTGCATGTCGTCATCAATAACACAGCAACCGTGTTCCTGGCATTTGTGACAGGCGTCACAGCCTTTAATATCAAGAGAAGCAAGATTATAAATTACAGTTTCTGCCCCGTTTTCTGCAGCTCCTTCTAAAATTGCACTCACAAGTCTTGAGGTATTACCATCTAATTTAGGACTACCCACCAATCCGAGAACTTTAATGCTACAACCCCCATTCAAATTTTAGATACGTGCTATTAAACATTTTTACACAAAAGTATAAACGACTGGCCAGGATAAAAACATTTCTCTTATAGAAAAAAATAAGTCAGTATAGATGAAAAACTCAAAACAATTAAGCAAAGGTAAAAGAAAAGAAGAAAAAAGAAAAGGAAAAAAGAGAAAATAAAAAAGGGAATGAAAAAGAGAAAATAAAGAGTAGAAAAAAGGAGGAAAAGAAGAAAGGATAAAAAAGATTAGAAAGAAAGAAAAAACAAGAAAAAAAGAAAAGGAAAAAAAGAAAATAATTCTGCTAGTTTATGCTAATTTGTATCTGGTTCTGTCTGTTAGCCTGGTATAGGTTTACCTTTTAATTACCATGAAAGCTCCAAAAAGCGCTGCAACTAAAAGCAACAACGTAAAGATTGTTGAATAACCCGCATCTTCAGTACTCTCGGCACCCTCGGCGTCCTCAGCACCTTCAACATCTTCGAGATCTTCTCCTCCTTCGTCATCTACCTGCGAGACAGGACCGTCTTCATAGGTGATATCACCTTCTCCGGCAAAACTGGCTCCGGAACCATCTTTATCATTTTGAAGGGTTTCAGATCCAGAAGTGTCTTTTTTCACAACCCTGGCTTCGCCCTGGGAACTGCTACTGCCACTTGAGCCTGTATCGCTATCATTAGAGGAAACCGAGCTGGTCAGGTCGATTTCAACAATTGAACCTGGAGCTGTATTTTTTATCAATTCCAGCTGAGAGGCAGGAATCTCAAAGCCGGCTTTATCCCCATTGACATAATATTCTACATTTTCGATATTGGTATAATTTTTAGGGGCAAGGTTCAGGTACAGGCTGTATTTACCTTCTTCTCCGACCGTGCTCTTTGCAATTAGTTCTCCTTCACAGTATGCCAGAATCGCGGAACCTGCAGTTACAGGTTCTCCGTTTATCTCCATTCTGCCCTTAAGAATAAGCGGCAGATCAGGCACATCTCCAATCGAATTATTGTCTTCGGATAAGGCAGTTACATTTACTGCTCCACACACGAGCAGTATAATCAAGCTTAAAACAAGCATTCCGAATTTTCGGTACTTAATCAAACTAATTCCCCCAACTCCACTAGTTAATCCAGATTTTACGAAACAAATACCCTGAATTAGCCCTGCTCTTTCCAGATGGCATATATAGATATCCGAACTGCAGGTTTATCTTAAGAATGGGTTTTGTTACAGGTTTCTTCGATGCTTATTTTGTCCAGACAGGATTTACCTTCCGACAAAATTTACAGGTATTGCACAAAATTTGCGATATCTGATTGAAAGCTTTCCTGCCTGGGAATCAAAGAAGGCAAGAATTATTGAGATATAATATTATTAGATATTATATATAGCAATATTCTGAAAAATATTAATTATTTAATAATAATCAGCTCAATTTTATTTCTTCATTAAGTGAAATTCCCAAAAAAAATCCTGATAAAATTTTTATTAAAAAAGAAAGGAAGAAAAAAAATGGAAAAACGGAAAAAATTCTATTTTTTCCTTTACTCATACCTTTATGACATTAATCTCAAACTTTTTTCCTAACTTTCATTTTATTTTATTTTATTTTATTTTATATTATATTAGCTTATTTCATTTTGTTTTATTTTATATTAGCTCATTTCATTTTGTTTTATTTTGTTTATTTTGTTTATTTTGTTTTATTTTGTTTTNNCCCAAACTCCAGTAAAAGCAGCGTCTCCTGAGTAATACTTTGCCAAGCTGGAAAAAAGGTCCTGTATTGAGTACCGGTTTTCGAAGCCTTCTTCTACTGAGATTTCAATTATTCCCTTTGAGCTCGCACCCCTTATTTCGCCCATCTGGGGTGCAACAGTATCTTCGATATCAGTTGCAGATGTGAGTTTTTTAGCCCCGCGGTCATAAGCCCTGACAATAAAAAAGTCTACCA
>DUIO01000092.1:0-320 GCA_013330315.1 Methanosarcina sp.
TTGATAGTGCTTTTGGCATCGTTCAGTTGTTCTAATATGCTGATATAACTGTCTTCTATGCACATTAGTTATTAACACTCTCTTCATAGAAATTGCCGTTTTCGGCGAATATGGTAAAGCCTGCCATGAACACCTCAAAAAAGGCAGTCTTATCATTGTCTCCGGTGAGCTTGAATACAGAAAATGGGATAAAGGCTCAGAAAAGCACTCAAAACACACTATCAAAGCCAATGATATTCAGTTCATAGCTCTCGGCAAACCCGATGAAAAGGATACTGATAACTAATGTGCATAGAGGACAGTTATATCAGCATATTAGA
>DUIO01000092.1:335-3894 GCA_013330315.1 Methanosarcina sp.
AACGATGCCAAAAGCACTATCAACAGCATCAAAGATCTTGTCATGCGTGTCATCTCTGAGGAAGAGGATGAGAGGGACTATACCACAGCATTTGATGAGCTCTTCGGCATTTTAATGACAGATAGCAGCAGAGCGAGAAATGATAGATGTGGCTGAAAACATATATTGACGAAATCACAGCAAAATATGGAATAAGCTCTGCCGAAGCCCTGAATGTCATTATTGAAACGGCAGAACAGTTCTATACTCATCTTCTACGCCATCCTGTTGTCTGCGAAATGACAAAAGACGGTATAACCATCAGAAAGTATAGTTTCAACGCTTTTGCTGTTTCTGAAGACACCGTCACGCTGCAATCACACGACTTTAAAAGTTTGTCTGCAAGCCTTAAAGACCGCTTCGAGACCATTATGCTATGCAGAAAGCATAAATACCTATCAGGATACATTGGCAAGGCAATCAGATGNNTCAAGACGGCGGTGCAGGCAAAATACATGCAATATGTTCAGACAGGTATATCCCTCCGAAAGAAAGTAACAGATACTCATCTGGACAAAACCTATGGTTCATCGCATCAGGATTAATACAAAAAAACAATCAGATTCTTTTCCGATTATCACGCACATCCATGACTCTTGTTGATGAATTATTCAAACTCAACGGCTCAAGTGTAAAATGCGTAAAGCGAATTCCGGGAGCCAAAAGCTATGTCCACGCAGAAAAGCACATTCCCAAGAAGCAGATTGTCTCAGTTGCCGGTGAACTCAATGAACGTATTATTGTGGAGTTCTGAATGCTGACAGTTGTCGGAACAGGACATAGAATAAAAGATAGAAGTAAAAAAGCAGCCCTGTCCATAAACGATGCTGATCTCTCAGGGCACTCATGGGTTTTCGGGACAACAAGAGTGGGTAAAACCAGACTTATCGAGAATATTCTGGAACAGTCCATCAATAAGGGATACAGCACAGTCATCATTGACCCGAAAGGCGATGTTGAACTTTTCAGCAAAATAACTCAGGTCGCACTGGAGGCTGGAAGAAAAGACGATTTAATGCTGATATCCCCAATATTTCCACAATACAGTCTCAAGATTAATCCCCTCGAATATTACTACATGCCTGAGGAGCTTGTCGGACACCTCGTCTCTGGCATTGAGGTGGGTAAAGAACCTTTCTTTTACAATGTCGCATATGAGACCAGCCTNNTAAACAGATAGAATCAATCAGCGGCGATGATGCCACCGTTCAGCTTGCGGCAGATCTCAAAAAAATCGTTGATTCCGGAATAGACTATTACAACAAGGTATCATCATCACTACGAGTAGCCCTTATGGAACTCACACAGGGCAATATCGGTGAGATTATAGGCAAAGCCAGAGGGAATGCCGTTATCGAACGTCTGGAAGCCGGTAAAGGCGTTATCCTTGTTGCCCAGATAGGTTCCCTAATCACAAGAAAGGCAGCATTCACTGTAGGCAAAGTACTTCTCTCAATGCTCCAGTCATATGTCGGGCGTGTTTTCTCAAGCGGCAAGAAAGTACACCCAACACTTCAGATTCATATGGATGAAGCACAGAACGTCCTATACAAAGGCATTGATGATTTCTTCGCAAAAGCTGGCGGTGCAAGTGTTCAGCTATTTGGTTACAGCCAGAGCGTAAACCAGATTTATGCCGCTCTTAACGATATCTTTTACGGCAACACCATACTTGATAACACCAACAATAAAATGTTTTTCAAAGCTCCTGACTCAGAAACGGCTGAATACGTCTGCCGACATTTCGGCGTTGAAAAGCAGATGACCAGCATGATGAGCACATCGGGCGTTTTAAATATCAGAGAAACAGAAAACGATGTTCTCCAACCTCAGGATATTCTCGGATTATCCAGAAGAGAATTTTTCATGCTCAATTATGACGGCACTTTCTTTGGAAAGACAAATAATGTTAGCGAGCTTTATGTTGATGTCGTTTATCCGGAGGCTACTGTATGAGAAAAAAAACTCATAATTTATTTATGATTTTTCAGATCATAGAAGCATTGCTTTATTATATCCCAGCGAGAAAACTCTTCTTCACGCTTTATTTTGTGTGTTTGAAACTCATCCATAATAAAATTATCGAGCATCTGAATTGCAGTAACTCTATGTGTTATATAAACGATGTCATTCAGTATATCATCAAGCTTTTTTACAGACTCATCTGCATGGTCAGTTGTAGGCTTTTGTCCTCCTTCTTTAATTTTATAAATATCCAAAACAGTATTAATTTCCATAATCTCCTTATACATTGGATTCAAATAAATTCTGTATTGATCAATAAATTGATTATAATCCATAATACAATTTGTAAGTTCTTTGCCATGCTCATCTTTTTTATATTCACACCAATTAACAATATAATTTTTAATTTTATTAATATGTTTATTGAGTTCAACATACACATTAAATTTTTCTTTATAAATTTGTTCAATCAACCGGAGCTTAGATTCTTTTTTAAATATCCTATATGCAAAGAATTTAGAAATAATGTTACCTACGGAAGAAGCAAAAATACCAATCAAAAGTCCAGCCAACCCGATGAGAGCAGCAAGTATCGTATCGTTCATAAACCACCTCGTACAACAATATTAACTAATTTACAAATTCCTTCAAGTTATAAGGTAGCAACAGTATGAAGTGGAAAACCCATGTAGCAATCGGTCTTTCATATGCCGCTGCATCCGGTAGATTTGAGATGGTTCCGGCTACGATGCTGGCAGCCGGTGCAGTTTTTCCTGACATAATTGACAGGTCAATCTCATTTGGAATCGAATCCGTCTGGCAGAAGGTACACAGAAATGNNATCAGCCACTGGTGGCCTATATACTTTGCCCTAACCATATCATGTATCTTCACAGGCATGCAGATGTCCTACTATCTTTTTATCGGCTGTATGCTGCATATATATGCAGATTCTCTCACGATATCAGGTGTCCCATTTTTGAATCCTTTTGAAGCCGGTTATGGGCTAAGGAAAGCGAAAACCGGAAACTTCTCTGAATATGTTATGGCTGGAATAATGATTGGATTCATGTTTCTTTCTGGACTCTTGCCTGTGCCAATATGGATGACTCTGACAGCAATTTTCATTCTCTCCGCCATATTGAACCACAAAGAACAAAACCCAATGAAACATGATAAAAAGCAAATCGCTTTATCTGAGCTGTCAAAACTATGGNNTCGATGAACATGAAGACATATCATCTGTATCAACCAACATCAAAGATATTTCGCCATACAATGAACCAGCACTCAGGCAAACTCTCTCAAAAGTCACATTGTTGCAGCACAGTATAAATACAGCCAATGAAATAATTTCTCGAAACAGAAAGCTCAACGCATTTTATAAAGGAGATATGCTTATAACGGCACTCGCACATGATATAGGCAAAATCCCAGCATCAGACAGAATGAATATAGGGGAGCATCCTAAAGCATCTGTACTGTTTCTTAACAACATTAACGGATTTAAAGAGCTTTCTCAAAAAACTGCAATTGAAGAGGCTATTCTTAATCA
>DUIO01000072.1 GCA_013330315.1 Methanosarcina sp.
GGTCAGGCTGCCTCTGGAATGAGCAGAGAGGATGCAGCGATCTCCGATTTCAGAGTAGTCCCCTACCGTAATCATTTCGGGGTGAAGCCTGTCAAAGATCACATCGTAGCCAACATATACATTTTTTCCTAGATTCACACCTCGCATTCTGTGAAATTTCGCTCTCCATGAGGGAACCGGAAACCACGAAGCAAGACGTTCCAGAACCCAGTTTTTAAAGTACTTTATTCCGAAGAAGAGTTTATTGCTGTGATAATGATCGGCAACTTCACCGAAAGTTACTTTATCTCTATTGGATACCAAGGAAGTCAATGTAATGCCCCCCATTTTGCAATTAAAAATACTTAATGTTAATATCCATTAATTATTACAGATAAATATATTTCCTATAGTCAGTTCTGGATCAGATAAATTCCGGGTCAGAGAAATTGATGCCGGAAATTACTGATTTAAATTAATAAGGCTGTAAATTTAAAAGAATCTTTATTAGTATTCTGTCCTTATTGTTCTGTCCTTATTGCTCTGTCTTATCGTTCTGTCTTATCGTTCTGTCTTATTTCGGAAAAATATTACTATTTTTGGAATCCGCTATTTTTGGGCTATATTACTGCTTTGAGAACATATCAGGCTCTGCTTCGGGTCACAATCTTCAGCAGCAGGGATTTTTTAATTTCTACCGCATCATTAGGGCACAGCTCACGGCAGCAATAACACTGAATGCATTTTTCCTGGTTGATTTTAAGCATCCTGCCGATCTCTTCGATTGCATGTGCTGAGCAGTTCAAAACGCAGGCTTTGCAGACTGCGCAGTTTGANNCTCCGGATTCCGGGTTCCGAATCCTCTCAAAAGAGCAGCTCTATTAGTAGGCACTTTCAACGGGTCTATTCCTATCAGTTCGGACGCAACCATATCAAGGGCTACGCAATCAAAAGCTGCCATAATCACTCCTGAAGATATGGGTGTCCCGTTAGCGGGACCATTTCCTTCCATTCCGATAACCCCGTCCATAACTGCAAGGTGGGGTTTGATTATCGAGTAGATGTCAACTATAGCTTCTCCAAAGCGTTCCCGGTCTTCAAGGGCATGTGCCTGTTTTCTTATTTTTTGAGGCACGGTTCCGAAAAAGTTTTTAACGGCGCCGGTATAGAGAGTGAGTTCGTGAGTCTTGAGTTTTGGGAGGGAGATTATAATGTCAGCCTCAAGGACTGCCTTTGCGATATAAAGGCTTGGAAACCGCCTGGCTCCGGGAACGGAGATTTCCGTATAACCCGAAGTCTCGAAATTGATAAGTTCTGCCCCACAGGCTGACGCAACGGTTTCAATTCCCGAAACACGAAAAGCCTCTGAAGTTGTTGTTGAACCCGGTTTAACAATTCCTGACCCGTCTCCTATGAACGGGATGCCGCCTGCTTCCCTAACCAGTTCACACATTGCAGATACTACTGCGGGATGAGTGGTAACAGCGTCTTCCGGAGCCCGGATAGCAAGCACATTGGGCTTAAGCAGCACACGCTTACCGGGAGTTATTATGCTCTCAAGCCCACCTATCAGGTCAAGTGCGTCTTTAATTGCACTTTTCACATTTGAGTAGTCGGAACAGAGTACAATGGAGACAGTGGTGTTCATGTGTATCCGTCTGAATTGCTAATCAAAGTATTATTTGCCCCAAGTATTATTTGTCTCAAATTTTCCTTGCCTCAAGTTTTGACTTCAGGTTTCATCTCAAAAATTTGGTTTTCGAGCTTTGACCTTACGCATTCTGTTCTATTACCTGTCCGGAGAATAGATAGGAGGAGTAGCACGCACGTATTCTGTGGTATCCCTTATCCTGTCGATATGCCTCCAGGCTTTTTCTATAGTGTCTCTGGGAAGGCCCGTGTTCTTTTCAGCAACCTCCACAGGCAATTTATGTTCCTGGGCATAAAGAAGCTGGTCCATAACGTGCATGGGCATGCGCCAGTAGAACTCTTCATCGGTTGTATAATGGCTCCACGTATCAGCACTTGGAGGGCGCTCTATGATTGCCTCGTTTACTTTGAGGTGCTTTGCCAGAGCATATATCTGAGTTTTATAGCAATCTGCAAGAGGTTCAAGGTCAACACCGCCGTCCCCGTATTTCACAAATTGCCCCAGGACAAGTTCGGTCTTGTTGGTTGTGCCACAAACTGCATAGTTCAGCTTCTCGGCATACATATACTGGACTATCATCCTCGACCTCTGCTTGACATTCTGCAAGCCTATAAGCTCCAGGTAATCGTTTGCCTTCAGCCTGTACCTTGCAGCCGTCTCTCCGTCCTTTATCAGTCTGATATAAGGAACATTCAACAGCCCCTGGTTAAGGAAATCAGGCAATACGAGCGAGGTTTTGTGTATTCCGGGATCATATTCCGGGCAGGTCCTTTTGATTATCTGCTCTTTTTTATCGTAAATGCCAAGAGATTCAATTATTGGAGAAATAGGGACTTCTTCATAGGAAACACCCAGGCTTTCGCAGATTTCTGCACCTAGTGTCCTGCTTGAAGGAGCAGACTCTTTTTCCGGAAGGAGAAGCCCGAAAACATTTTCTTTGCCGAATTCCTGAACACACAATGCAAGAGCCACAGCCGAATCTACACCTCCCGAAACTCCCAGGACAATTCCTTTTTTCTTAAAACCTGTGACCTGATCTCTTATAAAAAGTTTGAGTTCTTCAGCAAGTCCGTCAATATTTCTGTTTAGTTCGTCTAAAATTTGCACACTGCTGAAATCTACTGGCTTTCCGTTAATGTTCTTTGATAACTTTTTTACATGGCTTTCTGTAGTTTTTGTTATACTACTTCTGGTAATCTGCATAATCATACTCCCCTGGCTGATTATTATGGAAACTTGTATAGTTTCAGGTAATTGATTAAACACTCGGATAACTGGTTAAACACTCAGATAACTGGTTAAACATTTAGGTAACTGGTCAAACATTTAGGTAACTGGCTAAACATTTAAACCACTGGAACTGTTTGGTAAACTGTCATCAAACAATCCAATTTTATCTAATGGTCTGATTCTTTACCGAGACGGTGCTGTTTTGAAATAGTCGACTCCTGAGTAAAACACCTTTCAGAGGAATTGCCAGAGAAAATGTTTAAATTTTAACCGGAATCTTTTGTGGTTTGTTTATCTTAATTTCAAGCTTTTCTGCAGCTTCCTCTATAAGAGGCTGCGAAAGCTCCTTACTGAGTTTTTCCAATCCTTCTTTTCTTGACATCTCTCCGCTTCGGACAAGCCCTGCTATATCAAAAGCATACGGGTGAAAACCATATTTTTCCAGATGGTTATAGCATGCAAAAGAATTCAATGTGCAGTTTGTTGAATTGCTGTCATTGAGGGCAGGAGGCTTCCACCCGAGACTCATTACTGTCTCGAGTACGATATCTTCGCTGTATTCCCACAGGCATAGAGGGTGCAGAATGGATGGAGCAATTTCGCCTATTTTTTTTATAACATCGTTTTTGATAACGAATTTTTCATCCTTATCGTCAATGCCTATTTTCTGAAGCTGTTTTTCAAAAAGGTTCCTTGACCACTGTATGAAACTGGCCGACAGATTAATTATAGGATTGGGCGACTGTCCTGCCGTAAAAGCAAATACAATAAAAGGCGCTTTCTGAACTATTGCCTGTTCTATCAGCTTCTGTTTTATTATGCTGATACAAATATTGCAGATGTCACTTGCCCTGTATTTGGCAAATTTAGGGAATGCGTCATAGGATTCGGCTGCTTTTCGGAAGAGCTCGTAAAGGACGTCTTTTTCCATTGTGAGTTTAAAATAGTCGCATCCTGTAATTTCGCATATTTTCTTTGCATTTATTACGGCATAATCCGAAGTGAACCCGTTATCAAACTGGACAGCGAGTATTTTCAGGAAAGGGTAGTCTTTTTTAAGTTTGTAGAGAGTGTATGAAGAATCCTTTCCCCCTGATAATGCAAATATAACATCATAGTTGCCTCTGCCGCCGTATTCTTTAAAAAGCTCTTCAATCCTGCTAAGGTACTGCTCCTTTTCCTGTGCAGAGAGAGGAACGTACGTCTCACAGAAATGGCAGAGACCGTTTTCTTCATTAATTTCTATGCCTGGAATACTTGAGTCCAGAACGCACTTTTTACATACTATCTTTGACATGCTGGTACTCCTCTATAATGGATCTGTTTGAGATTTTCCCGTTCTCGCTCAGTGGAAGATGGTCAATTAAAAGAATCTCTCTGGGGTACAGGTAGCCTGGTAGGTTCTTCCTGCAAAACGCAAAAATAGCATCGACTTCAGTCCCCTGATTTGGTATGACCATGAGGCTGATTGCATTGCCCATAAGTTCATGAGGCACGGGTACAACAAAAACGCCGGAAACTTCATTTCCCTTCTCTATTTCCTTTTCAATCTCTCTGGGGTTAACCCGATGGTCGCCGACTTTTATGAGATCGTCCTTACGCCCGAGCAGCCTGATATACCCACACTGAAGCTTCTGTGCCAGATCACCAGTATGGAGCCATCCATCAATGATTCTCTTCTCAGTCGCAGTTTCATCATTAAGGTAGCCCAGTAGAATATTATCCCCTCTGGCAACAAGCTCGCCTGTAATACCTGGCTCTACCGGCCTGTTTTCGGAATCAAAGACTTCGAGTGTGACTCCAGGAATAGCCTTTCCAATCGTATCGATAAATTTGTCAACATCTTCTGCCGGCAGATAGGCAAGCCTTGCAGTGGCTTCGGTCTGGCCGTACATTGGCAGGATCCTTATCTCAGGACTCAATTCCCGGATACTCCGTACGATATTTCCGTCCATGGATCCACCTGCAGATGCGGCGACCCTGACATTCGCAAAAGCTTTTTTGAACCTTTCCGGGTATCTGAGCAGTATACGATAGGTACTTGGCACTCCGTAGAACATGGACGTTCCGGATTCAACAAGATTGAAAACAGGGTCTACGAAGTTCATTGTCCCTATATGGACCGAACTTCCAGCCATCAGATGGGAATTGATTACAGAATTCCCAAAAGCATGATGAGGAGAGATCACCAGTGCACCTTTATCCTTTGGAGTTATGCCAAGGACCTCAATTATTTATCTGGCATTTGAGACCAGATTTTTATCGCTTAACATAACTCCTTTAGGAGTTCCTGTTGTGCCTGAGGTATAGAGTACGAGGCTAAGTTCGGGAGTATTTCTTTCAGATACCACTTTTTTTCTGATAGTCTTAACTGCGGTATCATCCGAAACGACAATGACGGTCCCAAAACGCTCAAAAAATCCCTCCCCGAACCTTAAGTACTGTTTTTCCGTTGCAATTATATTGTCAATATATGCAGCGTCAAGGATCCTCTCAAGGCTTAATCCCGGCATTTCGATCGGCAGGGGGACCGCGATATTATCTGACCGGTATACTGCCATAAGCATTTTTATATATTGTATGCCGGACTCAGCCAGTATTGCAAATTTACAATGCTTAAAGTCATTAAGGGATGAGGAGACTTTATTTATATCCTCATCAAGGCAGCTAAAAGAAATAGACCCTTTACCTTCTTCACAGGCAATTTTATCTGGAGTTTTTCGGGCATGTNNTTCCATATAATCTTACCCCTTTACAGCAAATTAGATTATCAATTTCAGGTAACACACACTTTCCATACTAATTGAAAGCCCCAAAAGTAACTATGCAATCCAACTATATAAATAATTTGAGAGAATTGCACCGTAAAGGTATAACAGTAACAGAGAAAAGATTAAGAGATCCGGATTATGCAGCCTGGTCCGTACAGATCATGCAGTGAGAGATCTAATAGTAATATATTGGAATCATAATTAGAAATA
>DUIO01000271.1 GCA_013330315.1 Methanosarcina sp.
TTTTACTGGATCTTATTTTTACTAGATCTTATTTTTACTAAATTTAATTCTTTTTAGTTTGATTTTTATTAAATTGGACTTTCATTAAATTGAATTTTCATTAAATTGAATTTAGTCATTAAACTCTAAATTTTTAGATTTTCAGATTCATTTATTTTTGAGTTTATTCTATATCTTCGACTCTCATCAATGGGTAATTAAGTTTGGAATCATATTCCATTGTAACCTTTACCCTTGAAGAGCCGTATTTTACAGTGATTTTAACCTCAAGCATAGGCCCTTGAAGTTCAGTATATCCAAATTCGCTGTTTAATTTACTTCTCAAGAGATCTCGATCTATTTTCACGGAAATATTTTCCACAAATGGCTGAACTGAAATGCTTTCTTGAATAGCCTTCTCGAGGCTTGAAGCTGTTTTCAGGTTTACAGGAGAGCCTGTAAATTGATGATAAAGAGCTCCAAGTTTTATTCCTGCTTCAAAAAGTGCATTATCCCTGTCCGTAATTTTATTTTTGGTCAAAGAATTTTCTCCTTGATGTTAATGTGCCAGTATGACGGAATTCAAAATCANNTAGCTCAGCATGAGGATAAAAGGCATAAAAGAAAAGAGCCGCATATGCTGCACATCAATGAAGTAAAGGAACATGGTTATTCCAAACACGGAAGCTACGAAAGCCAGGATTCTTGTATTCCTGATCTTGGGGTAGCTCACCGTGCTCACCATAAGGATGGAAAGGGCAAGAGTCAGAGCCAGCAAAAAGTCTAAACTTACAATGCTTTTTCCAAGCAAAAGATATGTTACAAGCATTATGCAACCTGCGGTAATAGGAAGCCCTTCAAAACCTGCTTTCGGAACAGATATCGTAGAATTGAAACGGGCAAGCCTGAGCACGCCGCAGATGGCATAAAAGCCTGAAATTATTCCGACAATAGGCTCTTTTGCTCCGAATTCAAGAAAGATTAGGAGAGCAGGAGCAACCCCGAAAGAAACTGCATCTGCCAGGGAGTCAAGTTGCTCTCCAAGCTCTCCCCCTTTGAACCTGCGGGCGATATATCCGTCCGCTCCATCTGCAATTGCCGCAATGAGAAGTAAGATTAAAGCAAAACCAAAAGAATCGCTTTGGGCAGCTACTGCAATAGAGCCAATTCCACAGACCAGGTTCAAAAGAGAGACCAGGTCCGGGAGCCTTAACATCTGGAATACGTTCATATTCAAAAGTCCCTGTCATTTTTTATTGTTGCTATAATGGTCTTGCCTGCAAGAACCCGTTCCCCTTTTTCAACTGTGATGTCAAAATCCTGAGGAATTGTTACATCAACCCTCGACCCAAAGCGAATCATGGTATTACACTGACCCTGTTCTACAGTATCGTTTACATTGGAATATGTGACAATCCTGCGGGCAATGGTGCCTGCGATCTGCGTGACTCTTACATCCCCATACTTGCTATGGATAATAAATTCGTTTCTTTCATTCCTTTCCGAGTCCTTA
Organism: Methanosarcina sp.; assembly: GCA_013330315.1. Classification (GTDB taxonomy): domain Archaea; phylum Halobacteriota; class Methanosarcinia; order Methanosarcinales; family Methanosarcinaceae; genus Methanosarcina; species Methanosarcina sp8098u. The sequence goes on from DUIO01000271.1 coordinate 1,493, forward strand.
CAAAAAGCCGGAAGATAACCTCCTTTTTTGTAAACAATCTCTCTAATCCTTCCGGAAATCGGAGCTCTATTGACATGGACATTTTGAAGAAACATAAAAATACAAACTTTTCTGCCCCTTATATCAATAACCGTGCCGTCTGCGGGAGAGATCATATGAGTGTCCGAGACTTTCACTTTTCTTTCGGGATCCCTGAAAAAAATAACCATAACAAAAGTTAATGCCATCCCCATATGAGCAATATGATTGAGGAAAGGTAAACTATCCATTGCCCTGGAGAGAATTGCAAACAGGGAGGTTATAGATGCAGCTGTAAAAAGCCAGGGTTCAGATCCTTTAGCAATCATTACTCTCAGTCCCCAGCAAATCTGTGCAGAAGATATTTCAATTCTTCGGAAAGTATGACCCAGAGGCCATCAATCATTATCAGTAATTCAGGCAGAATCTTGAGCACAGCATATGAAATTAAGAAGAGGGCTATTCCTGACCCTGCCTTCGCGATATAATTATGGGCAATTATAAAACTGTCAGCTCCGAACCACTGTTCTCCGTAAGCTACGACCACAAAGATATCCCTGATAAGGTTAAGCACATAGATTACGGGCACGGATACAATAAAGGCCGGAACAAGGCGATTAAGCGGAGCTCTAACCGAACCTATCAATCCCATAANNATAAAAAGAGCAATGCTTTCAATCGCAGTACAGGCGAGGATGATCTCAACCGTATACCCATTAAGGGTTATCAAATTCCAGTCTTTCATATATGCCGGAACCTCGAGGTACTGCAGTACCCAGATTACCTGGGAGGTAACATTCCCTATGATCCAGGTATTCAGGGAAGAAAAATTTGCAAATGGGAAATAAACAAGGGCACCAAGTGCACTTGCACTTGTAAGCATCGAAGTTATATCAACGGAATTTCCTTCAGCTTTAGTTATGACTGCCGCATGTATTACCTCTCTGTTATTTCTAAGAACAAGAGGCCCTTTTCTATATTCCTGGAGCATTATATATGCCATGAGTATGCAAAAAAGGGAAAACACAAACGTGAGGCCCACATTGGCGTAGTCCTGGATCTCTATATAGTGGAAAGGCTGGTAACTCCAATGGATGGAAAATACACCCCATCCTATTCCCCCTATCAGTTTACGAACCTTTAAGGTCCTGGGGACAATGGATGACGCAATCATTAGTCCGACTGCGAGCCAGAGTACATATTCTATCATTTTTCACGCACCTTTTGCCCGGGATAAAGACTTTCAATCTTCTATTATTCTTTCCATGATACCGGAAAATC